>ONBO01000006.1 GCA_900316125.1 uncultured Bacteroidales bacterium
TTTCAACGGAAGACGCAAATTTAGAACCGCCCATAACAACGCGATGACCAACACCACGAATTTCGTTCATATCAACCGATGCGTCGCGCAACATGCCCATAACGACAGCCAATGCATCGTTATGATTTTTCATATACTATAGTTTGCAAAAATAGATAAAAATTTTGATTAATTTCACCTCTAAAGTTAAAATTTATTGATACATGTGAATTTAATACGTTTTTTATTTTGAGTTTTATGAAAAAATAATGATTTTTGTAACATCAAATTAATAATTCATATTAACTAAACGAGGAGAAATGATTAGTTTTTTTAACAGAACACCTAAAGAGGAGCCTCAAAGGGTGCAGAGAGAAGAGAGAGAGGACAAGGAGATTGTATTTTCTAAAACCGTGAAGGCGGGGAAGAGGGTGTATTATCTTGATGTCAAAAAAGACCGTCGTGGGGATTTGTTCCTTTCAATTACAGAGAGCAAGCGCAAATCTGTAACAGAAGAGGGACAGTTTGTATTTGAAAAACACAAAATATTCCTGTATAAGGAGGATTTTGACAAGTTTGAAGATGCTATGACAGAGGTTCTTGGCTATATGCGTCAGGCAATGCCTGCAGCTGAGGCTGAGAGCGCTGAAGAACCACAAGCTGAGGAGGCTAAGGCTGAAGAGCCTGCTACAGAGGAGTAAGGCTATTGCCATTAGCAAAAGTCTACAAAGAAAAAGAAGCGGTGAATATAATGTCCACCGCTTCTTTTTTCTGTAGTTACAAACTATTAACCCTCTACAATAGACTCTGTTGGGCAAACTGAAGCGCAAGTGCCGCAGTCAACGCAAAGATCTGGGTTGATAGAATAGATGTCACCTTCAGAGATAGCCTCTTGTGGGCACTCTCCGATGCAAGTACCACATGCAATGCATGTATCTTTAATAACGTATGCCATAAAAATAAACTGTTAAATGTTTTTCTTGTTTGCAAAGATACACAATTAAATTTAAATTTCAACTTTCAACTTTCAATTTTCAATTATTTAATGTACTTTTGTAGTTCGTAAAAATACAACGATAAAGAAATGGCAAAAGCTGATGTTTTATTAGGCCTCCAATGGGGCGACGAGGGCAAGGGCAAGGTAATTGACGTCCTTACTCCTGATTATGATGTAGTTACACGTTTTCAAGGCGGTCCAAACGCTGGTCACACACTAGAGTTTGACGGTCAGAAATACGTTCTGCGTTCTATTCCATCTGGTATATTCCAAGGAAACAAGATAAATATTATAGGTAACGGTGTAGTGCTTGACCCTGCTCTTTTCAAGGCTGAGGCCGAGGCCCTGGCCGCTTCAGGCCATGACCTTACCAAGCGACTCTATATATCAAAGAAGGCACACCTTATAATGCCTACCCATCGTGCGCTTGACGCCGCCAATGAGGCAGCCAAGGGTGACGCCAAGGTTGGCACCACCGGCAAGGGAATAGGCCCTACATATACAGACAAGGTTAGCCGTAACGGTCTGCGTGTGGGTGATATTCTAGGGAACTTCCAAGAAAAGTACGCTAAGGCGAAGGCACGCCATGAGGCCATGCTTAAAGGCATGAACTTTGAGTACAATGTTGACGCCATAGAGAAGGAGTGGATGGAGGGCGTTGAGTACCTCAAGAAGTTCACCCTTATTGACAGCGAGCACTACGTTAACGCACTTCTTGCAGATGACAAGTCAATTCTCTGTGAGGGCGCCCAGGGCACAATGCTTGATGTTGACTTTGGTTCATATCCTTTTGTAACATCATCAAACACAATATGCGCTGGAGCTTGCAGCGGACTTGGTATTGCGCCAAACAAGATAGGTGATGTATACGGCATATTCAAGGCATACTGCACACGCGTAGGTGCCGGTCCGTTCCCTACCGAGCTTTTTGATGAAATTGGCAACACCCTTTGTGAGAAAGGCCATGAGTTCGGTTCCGTTACAGGACGCCGCCGCCGCTGTGGTTGGATTGACCTTGTAGCTCTACGCTACGCCGTGATGATTAACGGCGTGACACGCCTTATCATGATGAAGAGTGATGTGCTTGACACCTTCCCAACAATCAAGGCTTGCGTGGCTTATAAGATTGACGGCGAGGAGATTGACTACTTCCCATACGAGATATGCGATAAGAAGGTTGAGCCTGTCTACACAGAACTTGACGGCTGGCAGACAGATATGACTAAGATGACATCTGAGGATGAGTTCCCAGAGGAGTTCAACGCATACCTTGACTTCCTGGAGGATTTCCTTGGGGTGCCTATCAAGATTGTGTCTGTAGGACCTGATAGAGAGCAGACGATAGTCAGATACCAGTAAACTGGAATTATACACCTATTTATATATAAAGGGACAACTATCCAGTTGTCCCTTTTTTGTGCATATAAATTACAATTCTCGCAATATCTCTAAAAACTCTTCTTTAGTGTAGGCTCCGTCGAGTTTTGTCTTGTCAAATACCATAAAATATCTATAAATATCACCTGCCTTGTTAGCCCATGTTGTGCCAAGTTCAAGTTTTTGACGGCTATCACTATTGTCTCGGTCGTCTCCTTTGGTCTCAAGCAGGATAATATGTCCTTTTATTGTACGAATTATAAAGTCAGGGTAATGATTGAGAAAGCCATTTATGTAAAAGCCTTGCCCCCTTTCTGGGTTGCGATGCCAAAATAGCACGTTGTCAAGGTTTGCAACAGAGTTAATTACTTTATACTCAAAGTCATTCATGTCGCCTTCTTCTGTGTATAAACCCTTCGAAAGGCTCACAGTCTTTTTTGTTATTGTCAACTTTTGTGGGAATGAATATTGTGCAATGCTTTTAATTTTACCTTTGTCCAATAGTGCTTTAAAATTATTGTGCTGATATTCTGCTATTAATTTGTCCATTTTTTGTTTGAACGCTTGTGCAACAATAATCTCCTTGTTGAACAAATCCATTAGTTCCTCATCACTTTTGTTCTCTAATACACTTCTTATGTAATTACTTATGTGAGGTTCGTTCACCTCATCAAAATGCAATCTTTGTGCAATCCTGCCTGTTAATTGTCTGCGTTTAGCTTCAGCATCATAACCTGCAAACATTTTGCGAACTAAATGTATTTGTCTTTCATTCAACTTAAATTGTTTAGGCACATATTCATCATCGCCTCGTTTCTCAAGGTCAATACGTACCGCTTCATGCTCTACAGGAGATATGTTGATGTTTTTATCAGCATTCTCTAATAGAAACCCTTTTGTTAGCATGGCCTTGTTTAACAATATTTCTTCTCCATCGGGGTTGAATATTGAATTACATTCTATCTTGATCGCAAACATTGGCAGCTTCATTTGCTTTGCTACATCGTTGAAATATTCTTTTATATGGTATGTCATTATATCATCTTTTATCTCACTGGGAATATTGCTGTTATCGTCGTCTTTAATAGACTGATTATATTGAGAACTTGCCTTGTGAGCCTGTTGCAACACCTCATCCGTATTATTAGTAGTAGCTATTGAATCCGCAATGCTCTCAGCCAAGCGTTTCCTCAGATTTCCAGAGTCAAATTCATTGTCATTATAATTGTAGTTGTCATTTTCATACATTTCCAGTTGCGTTTGGAATTCTTGTGGCTTTTCAAAAATTGCGACTTGCCTTGGCTCAATATGGTGGTTGCCGGATATTGGCGTGGCAATGCGTGTGTCTTTTGGAGAAAAACCAGCATTGTTCAATCCATTGATAACGGATTCAATAGTTTGACGAAAATTTATTGACGATGTAAACACGTATGATAAATTAAGATATTCGTCATCGTGCTTTGTTGCGTAGGGTAATCTAAGCACGCGTCCAACAATTTGTTCCACATCAATTTGTGATGTTTTGTTTGCAAGCGATGCCAGTATATATGCGAATGGACAGTCCCAACCCTCCTTTAAGGCATTAACGGTAATTATATAGCGGACTTCGCATTCTTCACTCATCAAATCAAGACCTTTTAATTCGTCCTTTTCGGCTGTCTTTATTTTTATCTGAACATCTGGAATCCCTGCTGCCACAAGTTTATGCTTCACTTTATCAAAGGTATCATTGTCTTTATCACTTTTAGGTTGTGCTTGAAAGAGTACAATTGGTCGTATATATCCTCCTCCAGCTTCACGCATATTTGCTGCTCGTTGCTCCAAGGAGCGTTGCAGTTGAATAGCATTAACAATCACGTCCTCAGTTGAATCACGATTATAGAGAACGACAGGTAGTTTTACCATGTTGGCATCTTTCAGTTTCTTCGCATCTACAAAACTTATGATGTTACTATTTTCTCGTGGTGTAGCGGTAAGGTCAAGTATGAAACTCGGGTTAATCTTTGTTAGAGCGTCAATTCTCATTTCTGATTTGAAATTGTGGCTCTCATCTACAATTACAACAGGGTTTAGACATGCAATAGCCTGAATAAGAGAAGTGTCATCTGCATTCTCAACACAATTGCTTCCATTAACTAGTTTAGCATATTCAACCAAATTGGAATTTTCTCGTAATGAACGCAGCCCTTCGTTTGTGAGTTCACCCTTTTTATTTTTTGCGGGAATGAATGATTGTACGCTTAATACAAAAATTGTCAATTGCTCACGAATTTGGTCTGGTTGAATTCCTGTGCCCATCAATGCAGTCTCCTTGTCAACTACAACAACTCTGTTGTTAAAGTGCGTATTAATTCGTTGGCGGTAAGGGTGTTCTGAATTGCTTAAATTCTTGTATGTCTGTTTTAAGATGCTGTCGCTTGGCACAAACCAGGCCACTACTTTAGGTTGTTCTGGTGGCAAATGGTCAAAAATAACCTTCAATGCATTAGCGGCTATAAAAGTTTTCCCACCTGCTGTAGGTACTTTGAACATTACACGGGCCACACCTGGTACGGTAGAGTTGTCGTATGAATGGATGTAACGGTTGTTTTCAATATTGCTGATGTCAACGCCCTTTTTTAGCCAAAAGTTTTTATATGCCACTTGCAGATTGTTATCTGATTTCACTTGCTCCATATAGGATGCAAGGTCATTGAGCGTATCTTGTTGATATTTTTTTAGTTCCATAGCAGTTTCTAAAGACGATTGATGTCACGAGGTATCTTCTTAAATACAATGTTGTGTGAAGACAGCCATTCTTTGTCTATTACACATTGATCTGCATAAACAACATAGGTCTCTTTTTTTTCAATAATTATGTTTAGTGTCTCGTAACTGAGTGTGGTTATACGCGTAGGCTCGTAATAAAAATAATACGCAGTATTGTTATAATTGCCCAACAGATATTTACTTTTGTTATGATTGCTATGGTATGAAGTCCGAGTTTCGCTATGCCATATATAGTGTCGTATTTTTTCTGTGTCAATAGACTCATTAAGATTCCCGTCGTCATTGAACAATTGTTCCCCTAGCTCGTAGAATGAGAAAGACCCTCCAACCCCATCTGCAGCATCCTTGCCATTGCCGTAACCATTGATTACTCGGCGCACGCGTTCAGCCGTGATACTCTCTGCATAGTCTTCCATTTCTACCAATATAAATCTGCGGTTGCCGCCATCTTGTTTATTCATGTTCAGGACTGCGTGAGCTGTGGTGCCTGAGCCTGCAAATGAATCGAGGATTATTGAATTTTTGTCTGTGGCTAAATGAAGAATTTTCTCTATTAACATATATGGTTTTGGGGTGTCAAAAGGGAACTTTACATCATAAAAGATATCCTTAATTTGTTGTTTAGCATCTTGATTATGACCAACCTCAGTATATTTCCAAATTGTCATGGATGTGGTGCCTTGCTTTACTTCTGATAAGAATCTTTTAATTGAAGGAACGTTATTCCCACTTGAACCGAACCAAATCCTATTCTCCGATAATAATTGCTCATATGTCTCTTTTGAGAATCTCCAGCATCTACCTTGTGGAGGGTTTACTGTCCTGCCATTGGGGGTTATAATCGGGAAGTCATAGGTTGAGTTATATGTTTTTACAGAACAGTCGCTTGGTTTCCAGGGGCCACGTGGATCATTATCAATGTTTTTATAACGAGAGTTCATCTCATTAGTTCGAGGTAATAACCCTGGCTTCCAGAGGTTCTTGTTTTTGGCATAAACTAGAATAAAATCGTGATTGTCGCTGAAATATTTTGCATCATTTTGTGGTGAGTATTTCTTTTCCCATATTATGTTATTAACAAAGTTTCCAGCCCCGAAAATCTCGTCACAAATTAATTTTAGGTTAGCTTGTTCGTTGTCGTCAATAGAGATAAAGATAACTCCATCATTGGAGAGTAGCTTTTGCAATAGTCTAAGACGTGGATACATCATGCAAAGCCATTTATCATGGCGTGTTAGGTCTTCTGCCTCTTTCCCAACTACCTGCCCGAGCCATTTTTTTATCTTTGGACTGTTGACATTATCATTATACACCCAGTTTTCGTTGCCAGTGTTGTATGGCGGGTCTATGTAGATACATTTGATATTGCCCTCATACTGCGGCAATAGTGCTTTGAGGGCTTCAAGATTATCGCCGTGGATAATCATATTGCCGCTGGTCTCAGTGTCACCAAAAGTGTATTTTTTATCAAGTGTGCGAAATCGTACATCGTGATGGTGATTTACTACGGCGTCCTTTCCAATCCAATTTAGTGTTGGCATGTATTTCGTTTTACTGGCGTGTGCTTATCATCAGAGGCAGGTGGTAGAGCATAAAAAAACATGGACGGTATCCCTATCCATGTCCTAAAGGCTCTCGCATGCCTGCAAAACCAGATAAGTCACGCCCATGCCTAACGCATGGACGCTTGCGACTTATTCTTCGGTTTTGCTTTTTGAATTTGCGAGATTCTTAGGACTTTCCGAATAAATAGCAAACGCTATGATTAATAATATGTTATAGTTTAAATGTTGGTTGTTTGTTAATGATCTCTTTGTGAATATTATATATTAGAAATTTGTTGGTCTTTAAATGGCTTCAGGTCAAAATACATCAGGCGTGTTTTATCAAGATAGTCTAATGTTGTGAAAAAGTCAAATCCATTCTTTTGATAAAATCTTATTGCATTGGCGTATGCATCAACGGTAAGAAAACGGCATCCTAATTTTTGCTCAGTTATGAGAAATGCTTTGACAAGGTCAAGTATTTGAGTCCCTAAACCGCAGTGTGAATATTCTTTGGCTACCGCTAAACGCCCAATTTTTGCTGAGGGATAACTATGACGACGCTTATTGTTGCGAATGTGTCTGTTTATTCTATTCCAGATGCCTTTTGACATTGGGTCATAAGCAACTTTGTCGTTAAGTATGCTAAAGTATGCGACAGTTTGCTCTCTCTTTCTGTCGATAAACATGTATGTTACAGACATCAAAGCTGCTGAATAGTTCTTTGCATCATCTATCAAAAAACTATTCAAATCATCATCTTCTGAACAAAACGGCAACATCTCCGTGTTCTCTGAGAGACGGACGAAATCAAAGTCTGCTAATTGCATAATTATTTTACCACGAAAACGAGGCGTTAGCCTTTACAGCACGATACGTGTCCATCGCACGTCTAACCTCCTCGGCTGAGACTGGACGCGGATTGTTTACGGCTTGCTCAAAGCGGATAGCATCTTGACCGTAAAGAGTTGGTGTTTCTTTTATTGGACGTGCCATAATGATACATTTTTATGTTGCAAAGGTATGAATTCTTATATTATGACACAAATATTTGTCAAGAAATCTTGTTCTTCTTGCTAAAATTGCGGGCTATCCACTTAGGTGCTATGATGGCGCCTATGATAAGGTAGTTGTAGTAGGTAAGCAGACGCCACATTGATGTGATGAGCAGGAGTACCACGCCGGCTGCAGGTACGTACTCTCCTAGATAGCTCTCAAACAGCACTTCTATGAAGCCGCTACCGCCTGGGGTTGGTGCTATCATCATCACCACCATGGTTATTATCTGGCGGCAAACCACTATGATATTGTCATAGAATGATAGGAAGCTGACATCGCCGGAGGTGCTGAATGCCATAATAAGTACGTTCACTATGCTGAAGCGGGCTATCCAGAGCAGGGCGCTTAGACCGCCTGTCTGGAGCCAGAAGGAGAACGGTTTCACCCTCATGCGGCGTGAACATACGCGTATGTCAGCTGCGGTGCGCATGGCGGCGAACTTCCAGCGGCGCAGAAACTTGATTTTGAATATTTGTTTTATCATCCAGGCTAGTGCGGTGGGCTTGATAAAGATGCCTACAAAGAGTATGGCCACCCATACCACCTTAAATATATAGCCTATAAGGAATAGTGAGAGTATGCTTGCCATAAAGGTGCCGTTTACGTTGAACAGGTCCTGTATGGGCAGTATCATCAGCATTATTGGGAATGATAGTACAAAGAATAGCTCGTCAAGGAATAGTGACACAATGCAGATGGCTGTGCTCTCCCCAAACTTCACGCCTTCTTTGTTTATGAAAAGCATCTCAAGGGTGGAACCACCTGCGGCTGAAGGTGTTATGGCTGATGTGAACTCATATAGCATTCTTACGCGGAAGAGCCCCCAGAATGTTATTTTCTTCTCACTGAGCAGCCAGAGGCGCAGCATGCCGGCTCCGTCTCTTATCATTACAGTCAGTACGGCAAGTAGCAGGAACAGGGTGGTGTAGCCTGTTATGTAGTCTGGGAGCCAAACCTCTTTGAAGGAGCTGAACTCTGATGTGAATTGCCATACCACACCTGCCAGACCAAACATTATAGGAAGTATGATGTGTTTGGTGTGGAGTTTGCTCGCTACTGTATGTTCTGTTTTCTGTGCCAATTTATTTGCTTTGTTTGCGCTTTATGAGAGACCTGTAGCGGTCTTCCACCTCTGGCATAAGCTTTTTCCATGTGAGGCCAAGATCCTCCTCGGCGTGGTCACACACGCTGTTGTAGAGAGTCTTGTTGTCCATAATCTCTATTATTTTTAATGCGAACGCCTCTGGCGATGTCTCGTCAACCAAAAAGCCTGACACGTCTTCTTTGATCCCTTTTGCGCACAGTGCCTGGCGCATCATCAGTGAAGGCGTGCGGTGTACTGCCGCCTCACGTATAACCAGTCCGAATGTATCATAAAGTGACGGGAACAGGAACAGGTCTGCTGCAGCGTAGTATAGTTGCAGGGCTGAGCGGTCTGATATCTGCCCCTTGTATATCACGCAGTCACGCAAATGGCGTAACCGTATCTTCAGCTTAAGTTCTTCAACCCAATAGCCTGTGCCCACGTAGAACATTTTGAAACGGTAGCCTCTCTCATGCAGCGTTGTAAGCGCATCAAGTATGAAATCCACACGCTTCTCCTTTATAATCTGTCCCACAAATAGGAAACACGGGGTGTCTCCGTCAACATCAAGCATTTGGCGGGCCTGTTTGCGTAGCATCGGCAGGTCAAAGTTGCTCAAATCATAGTCAATGGCGTTTGACACCACCTCAATAGGACCTCTGTAGCCGTAGCTGCGCAACACCTCCTTAACCCCCTCTTGTGGAACCCAGACTTCATCCGCTTCCTCAAAAACACCCACAATACGTTTTACCATAAGGTCTGCCACTCTGTCTGACTTTACAGAACGCAGGAAATCATCGCGATATTTGGAGTGGAATGTGGCCACCACAGGGGCGTTGAATTTTTTGCCAAGTTTCAATGCTATTCTTCCAGATGTGAAGGGAGAATGGAGATGATAAATTTCAGCCTTGAAATTGAGTATGGGTTGAAACGGCGCCATCCAAACTGGCAGCCCCACACGGTACGGAAGACGGAAAATGAGAGGTACGGAGGCTATGTTTTTTACGTGATATGTCACGGGGTAGTCAAAGAAAGGCACCTTTGCAGTGGCTACGGTAACATCGTGCCCCCTTTCAGAGAGGAGCTTGGCATAGTTCTCAACCACTTGAGCCACACCGTCCTGTATAGGTGGAAAACTCTCGTTGAAAAGTCCTATTTTAAGTTTGTTATTGTCCACGTGTGACTTGCTGTAGTATCTTGCAAAGATACAAAATTGAAAGTGTAATTGCAAATTTATTTGTTTTTGTCGTTAAGTAAAAAATAACTAAATTTGCAGTTCAAACTAAACACCGCATCTTACATTATGCAGAAAATTGTGATTTTGGACTTTGGCGGGCAGTATGCTCACCTTATTGCAAACAGAGTCCGCAGATTAGGAGTGTTTACTGAGATACATTCACCAGCCGCGCCTGTGAGCGAGCTGGAGGGTGCCGCTGGTATAATATATAGTGGTGGCCCGTCAAGTGTGTATGATGAGAACGCTCCTGAGTACAATCCTGAAATTATAAACATCCCTGTACCTAAGTTAGGTATCTGCTATGGTCACCAGTTGATGGCCTCGCAGCTTGGCGGCACTGTAAGGCAGGGCAAGGTGAAGGAGTACGGTATTGCCATGCTTGAGGTTAAGGAGAGTACCCACCCTCTGCTTGAAGGCATCCCGGCTGAGAGCCAGATGTGGATGAGCCACGGCGATGTGGTGGATAATCTGCCTGAGGGATACCGTATAATTGCATCAACCAAGGATTGCCCAACCGCAGCTGTTGCTTTTGATGAAAGAAAGCTGTTTGGCATACAGTTCCATCCAGAGGTTACACACAGTAAGTTTGGTTTGAAACTTCTTGATAACTTTATAAATATATGTGGCTGCAAGAGGGAGTGGGATATGAAGAGCTATATGCCTGTAATTACTGAAAAAATCAGGCGTGAGGTAGGCGGCCGTAATGTATTCCTGCTTGTCTCAGGTGGTGTTGACAGCACCGTGGCGTTTGTGCTGCTTAACCGTGTGCTCGGCCCTGACCGTGTGCTCGGTTTGCACATTGATAACGGTATGATGCGTTTGGGTGAGAGCAGCCAGATTATGGATTTCCTCAAGGCTGAGGGTATGAATAATCTGCGTGTGGTTGATGCGTCAGAGGAGTTTCTTGATGATTTGAAGGGTATTACAGCTCCTGAACAGAAGCGTAAACTTATAGGCGCCCGTTTCCTTAAGGTTAAGGATGCCGAGATGCAGAAACTAAATCTTGATCCTCAGAAATGGATGATTGCTCAAGGTACCAGAACGCTGACCTTATAAAGACTCACCATAACCGTGTTAAAGAGGTTATGGATCTGATGGCTCAGGGGCTTTTGCTTGAGCCTCTTGCTGATTTGTACAAAGATGAGGTTCGTATGCTTGGTGAGGAGCTAGGCATACCTAAGAGTCTTGTTTGGCGTCATCCGTTCCCTGGTCCGGGTTTGGGTGTGCGTCTGCTTTGCAGCGATGCGACCGGTACGTTTGCTTCAAATGGTGATATCGCAGGACTTGATGCATATCTCAAGGATAACGGCATAGACGGAACTGCGCTGCCAATAAAGAGTGTGGGCGTGCAGGGTGATGGCAGAACATACGCCCAGCCGTTCCTTATCACTACTGGCAGTGTATCTTGGAAGGAGTGTGAGAAGTTCAGCACTGAGATTACCAACCGTTTCCGTGAACTTAACCGTGTTATATGGCAGGTGAGTGCTGTGAGTGCTGAGGCTCCTAAGGCGTGCGTGCAGTATGCGGAGCGCCAGAACTTTGACACTTTGCGCAAGTTTGACAATATATGTACGGAGTTCCTTCTCAAATATGATTTATACCAGTCTATATGGCAGATGCCGGTGGTGCTTCTTCCGCTAACTGTTGGTGGCAAGCCTGCTGTGGTTATGCGCCCTGTGAACAGTACTGAGGCTATGACTGCGAATTTTGCCTGCATAGACCGTGCGCTTCTATCTGAGCTTTGGTCCGCTCTTGAGCAGGCTGGCGCCGGGGCCTTATGGTATGATATCACCCATAAACCTCCTGGCACAATAGAGTGGGAATGATTTTGCAAGCGGACTGTAAGGAGGCTTTGCCGAGCGTAGCTAAATCCTCATGACCGAACGAAGTGAGGGAATAGTGTACCAGTATTTAAACTTTTTACTTATCTTTGCGTCCAATAAAGGAAAAACAAGGAAATATTAACATTAAAACATGATAGAAATGAAAGCTAAAGTATTCTTTTTGAGCATTCTTATGGCTGTTTCAGCTGCAGTCTTCGCTCAGGACAACCAGAACATTGAATTTGTAGAGCGTGTTCATGACTTTGGTCAGATTCAAGAAGATGGCGGTAGAGTAACCACCACATTTGAGTTTACTAACACAAGCAAGAAACCTGTAACTCTTGATAATGTTCAGGCTTCATGCGGTTGCACCACACCTCAATGGTCAAAAGAGGCTATCGCCCCTAAGAAGAAAGGTTTTATCAACGTAACCTATAACCCAGCCGGCCGTCCGGGTAGCTTCACTAAAAGCATCACTGTTAAATATCATGACGCTTCAGAGGAGACCAAGACTATTGTTCTTAACATCAAGGGTGAGGTTATACCTAAGGCAAAGCCTGCAAACTAAACTTGCTTAAAACGACGTTAAATTAAGAGAATGGCTTTTTAGTCATTCTCTTTTTTTGTGGGTTCGGTAAAAATATGTAAATTTACGGAGTAAAGTAAAACATATTGTGCCATGGAGCATGTAGAGAATAATAGTGAATATAAGGGACTCACTGTAAATAAGGGTATTACACAACCACCTACAGTGAATCCGTATCTTGTAAAGAGACGTAAGAAACAGCAGTACAGTGTGTCTGAGTTTGTGGAGGGTATTGAGAAGGGGAATGTATCCATTCTCTCACAGGCTGTGACTATGGTTGAAAGCACTAATCCTGATCACTACAAGATTGCGCAGGAAATTATTGAGAAGTGTCTGCCTCTGGCGGGTCACTCTATAAGAATAGGTATAACAGGTGTGCCTGGGGCTGGCAAGAGTACATTTATTGAGGCTCTTGGTATGCAGCTGGTTAATCAGGGTAAGAAACTTGCGGTGCTTGCCATAGACCCGAGCAGCGGCCTTTCAAAGGGTAGTATATTGGGTGACAAGACCAGAATGGAGTCACTCTCTGTAAGTCAGGATGCTTTCATCCGCCCTTCTCCATCGGCGGGCTCACTTGGCGGTGTGGCACGTAAGACTCGTGAAACCATTGTGCTGTGCGAGGCTGCCGGTTATAATAATGTGTTTATTGAGACAGTGGGTGTTGGACAGTCAGAAACAGCTGTACACTCCATGGTTGATTTCTTTCTGCTTATTCAGATTACTGGCGCCGGCGATGAGCTGCAGGGCATAAAACGCGGCATTATGGAGATGGCTGACGCTATCATAATTAACAAGGCTGAAGGTAATAATCTGGAGAAGGCCAAATTATCACAGGCTCAGTACAGGAACGCCCTTCATCTTTTCCCTGCTCATGAGAGCGGCTGGAATCCTGAGGTTATGCTTTGCTCTGCATTCCACAATACTGGTATCACCGAGATATGGGAGATGATAGACCGCTATTTCAACCATACAAGGGGTAACGGCTACTTTGACATCAAGCGTCGTCGCCAGACTCAGTACTGGATGACAGAGACCATTGATGAGGCTCTTAAGAACCATTTTTACCGTGATCCTGAGATTGAGGTTCTCCTTGAAGAGTACCGCAAGAAGGTGATTAATGATGAGATAAGCTCCTTTGTGGCTGCTAACAGACTACTGGATAAATACTTTAATAAATAACTGGTTATGGCAAAGGCTAATTTGGATGAACTTGATTACAAGATACTTAGTATACTTTCTAAAAACGCAAAGACTCCGTATCTTGAGATAGCGCGTATGTGTAATGTGTCTGGAGCCGCCATTCACCAGCATATCCAGCAGCTTACTCAGACTGGAGTGATAAAGGGTAGTGAGTTCATTCTCTCACCTGTGAAGGTGGGCTTCAATACGTGTGCCTTCATAGGCGTCATGCTGAACGGCGAGAGCACTCCGCAGGAGGTTATAGAGGAGTTCAAAAAGGTTCCTGAGGTGGTGGAGTGCCACTTCACCTCAGGCAAGTACTCCTTGTTCATGAAGGTGTACGCAGAGGATAATGTGGAACTCCTTAACCTTATTCAAACCAAGATCCAGACCATTAAGGGCGTTAGCCACACAGAGACCCTCATCTCCCTTAATGAGGAGTTCCGCAGAACAATCAAATTATAACCATAGCTTGTCATCCTGAATGAAATGAAGGATCTCAGAATGATTGCGAGATGCCACGCAGAGCTCAGCATGACGATTAGAACTGGAAGTTCAATGATACGCGCACACCGTTCTTCCAGATGTTAGGGTGGTCAAGGAAGTTGATACGGCGCACGTAGTCTACACGTAGAATCTTGAAGATATTGTCAATTCCCACACTGAACTCCATGTACGGCTCATGCCAGTCCATGGCGTAAGTGCCTTCCGGGAATGCAAGCAAGTCTGAATTGTACATAGGGTTGTTCTTGGGAGAGAGGTGCCCCCAGAACATCTTGAATCCAAATACTTCTCGTAGTCCAAGTTTCTTTATCCCGGGTATAAAGTTAAATAGTATGCTTGTATTAAGACCAAGGTCTATAGATGCATAGTTGTCTGCCACAAACTCAAGCGGGTTCACCTGGCTGAAAGACTCCTCCATAACTGTGAATGATGTGTTTGAGTTAGGCATCATTAGGTATGGATAGGCCACATCGCCAGTCCATATCTTACCGGCCTTTACGTACAGGTCAATACGTCCGTAGGCGTTGAGGAAGAAACGCTGCAGATATTTGAACTCAGTTTTTTGGTATCCGTACTCAGCACCAAGAAAACCTTGGAAACATGCCTTGTGTGTGAGTTCAAACACAGGGTGCGGGTTCTTAATGTTGAAACGGTATATACGTCCCTGCACTATCTTTTCATGAGGTGCGTAGCGCAGTTTTATACCAAGCTCATGATTGTGCAGCATACTGTAGTTCTCATACAACCCTTCGCCCACCTTCTTTCTGAATACAAGACTGCCGGTTGACTCCTGCAGCTCATATAGAGCCCACGGTTGCACAGAGAATCCGCTACGGCTTTCAAATGTGTAAGTGAGTTTGCCTTGGTAGTAGTACATCATGTTATACACTGCCATACGCTTTATAGAGTAGAAGAGGTTGTCTGATAGCGTTCCTGCAGGCTGCTCTCCTACAGTCCTGATGTCTGACTCCGCAGAGAGTTGGATTGAGTGAATAGGGTATTCACGTGGATGATATTTCTTTTCATTGAATGAGTATTCCGCCCAGCCTCCGAACTTCATTCTCTGGTCCCCGAACCCGTAGGCCATATAACCGCCCACAAAGAAGCGAGGATTTAGGTTGGCGGTAGTCTCACCGCACATCTTAAGACGGAATCCCTCTATAGCGCTACCACTGAACATTGAGTATACAGGACCTATGTCAAACTTGCTGACTTTGTCGGTTCTTATGTAACCTTTTATGAGGGTCTCCGCTATCCACATTATGCCCTTTACAACCGGGTTCTTCTGCAGCTTGCTTATGAGGGAGGTCATCTTGCTCTCATTGAAGGAGAGGGAGTCTGTACGATGCGCCTGCCAGTATGTGCTGTCACGGCTTTCTGCTTCACGCAACACAAGCTCAGAACCTACAATTTTACGCATTATAGAGTCATTCGGCTCATTGAACTTGTAGTTGGTAAAGGTGCGGTTACGCTGAACATAGAAACTCTGAGTACCTCTTACTGCGGCAAGCTCAGATATCAGCTTGTCATCAGTGAGCTCCATTATGCCCTGGTCATTCTTCTTGAATGTCTGCTCTATGTGCAGGCCGTCAATGTAGTTTATGTTTGTGTTACGGGGGATGTCAATGTTGACATCCTTGATAGCCAGTGTGGCGGAGTCTACAGTTACAAATCCCATGAAGCCGTAGTTGGCGGAGTTGAAAGGGGTGAAACCAAGTGTTATGTATTTGGTACTGTCAACCGCCACTGTATCCTTTATGAAGAATTTGTAGAAGTCTGGCGCCATAGGTGAGAGCGGTCCCACAAACGGCTTGAAGCCTATCATCACACTGTTGTTGTAAATGTCAACCTCACTGAAAAGCTCTGTCATGAAACTCTCCATCCACTCATCCCCGAATATGGATTCATCAATACCTTGGTTGCTCTTACCGCTCACTATCTGTTTGCGGTCCTTGGGGTTCTGACGGTAGTACTGCGTCATGGTCTTCTCCTTCATGGATACAAGCAGAGTCTTCTTGCCACTAAGGATGGATGTGTCTGACTGCTGCGTTATATCTGTTATGCCAAGGGATTTTGAAAGCTTGGGAGAGAAGTCAGTGAGGCCCAGCACAGTCTTTTCATACGCGTCACGCTGGTAGTACTTGTTGTTCTCAATACGGTTGTCCTTCTTTTCAGCTATGATGCGCCGTATAAGATCCACAGCGGGATTGTTCTTCTTTGAGTAGGAGTTTTTGGCGGTGACTTGAACTTCAGCCAGCTGGTAGTCTGTAGGTTTTAGCTTTACGTTTATGCTTTTGCCTATTGAATATCGGCGTAGAGGCACTGTCTTGGTCTCATATCCTAAGAAGTTGAAAATGAGGCTCTGGTCCGGTTCCGCATTGATGGAGAACTTACCATCGATATCTGTCTCATCGCCGTAGAGAGTGCCCTCAATCTGAATGGATATGAACGGCAGCTCCTCTCCGGTTATGGAGTCAGTAACAAGGCCTGTGTAAGTTTCAGCGTATGAAACGCCTGCGCCTATACAGCCAAGCAGAAAAACCAGAAAAAATTTTAGCTTTTTCAAATCACGTACCTACAATTGAGTGCAAAAATAACATTTTTTTTTCACTATCTTTGTCACCTAAATAAAAACATTATGTCAAAAATTATTAAAATTCTTAGAATACCATTTTTGGTAACGTTGGCAATACTGTTGGTTATTTCAATTTTATTGCTGATTGTTAACATAATAGCCCCTCCAATTGTTAAATCTTACATTCAAGACCACGATGTTGAACTTATTGGACGCAAGATAACCATTGAGGATATTGACCTTGATGTTTTCCGTGGAATTGTGGTGGTGAAAAACGCCTTCCTGTATGAGCAGGATGACAGCACTGTGATGGCATCGCTGAAGGAGCTATATGCGGATATTCAGATGCGCCAGCTACTCAGCAGCCGAGTGGTGGCTGACTCCATAAAACTTTCAGGATTCAGAGTTGAGATTTATCAAGACGGAGACCGTTTTAACTTTTCTGATATTGTGGAGCGTTTTTCCACTCCGGATAGTGTTCCTGCCGACACCACTCCCAGTGCATGGGGCGTGATTCTCAAGAACATACTCATAGAGCGCAGCTATATTCACTACACCGATGTGCAGGTACACAGTGATTTCGGCTTCACAGATCTGTCACTTGAGATTCCTATAATTGACCTGGCGGATATCAAGTCAAAAATGGGTTTGCACTTTGACTTTATGAACGGCGGCTCTCTTGACACAAGGCTTCTTATTGACGCTAACAAGAGCCTCTATAACCTATGGTTTGACCTTAATGACTTCCAACTCACAGGAGCGCATCCGTACGTGCGTCAGTTCATACATAGTAACTCCATGACTGGCTCGCTCACCACACGCCTGAACCTTAAAGGGCGTACAGACCATATCTTGGACCTAAGCATAGGAGGACAGATAGGTATTAGGAATTTTGAACTTGTTGATAATGAAAACCGTACTATAGCTGCGCTTGACACGGTGGGCATGGAGGCTGCAAATATTTATGTGAAAAACAACACGGCCTCCCTTAACTCTCTCTATCTTTCAGGCCTTAAGGTAAAGTATGAGGTGCTGGGTGACACAATTACAAATTTCTCTGGCCTGATGGTGGAACGCTCCGCCGATGCTGACACTACTGCCGTCAAGACAGCGGATGAGGCTGAGAAACCTTGGATTGTAACAGCCAAAAAGGTTAGTGTGGCCAATTTGGAGTTTACCTACTCCGATGCAACCCTGCCTGAGCCGTTTGAGTTCAGGGTTCACAATATTTTCGGTTCCATTGACGGATATGATTCACGCCGCCGTAACACTGCACGCCTTAACGCTCATTTGCAGAACAAGGGAAACTTGAAGGTGATATGGGACGGCCGCCTGAGTGATATGAAAAACCAGAAGTTTAGCATCGGGGTGGCAAACCTGCCGCTTGAAACATTCACGCCATACACTCTTGAATACACGGGATATCCGCTTACAGGCGGAACCATTACGCTTGATGACCGCACCACTATTGAAAACAACCGTATAAGCAGTCAGAATCATATTCTCATATACCATCCTGAGGCTGGTGAAAAAGATGCGTCTGTGCATCCTGAGTTCAGAGTGCCTTTGAAAACCTGTTTGTACCTTCTTACCGATATGAATAATAAAATATCTGTGAATCTGCCCGTTACAGGTAATCTTGATGACCCTAAGTTCTCTTATCGCAAGTTTGTGGTGAAGGCGGTGTTTAATGTGCTTCTAAAGGCTCTGGCGTCACCTATTACAGCTATTGCAAATGCTGCAAGCGGTGGGCGTGGGAATGATATATCAGATATGCTTATTGAGGTTAACCAGTTTGAACTTACGGCAGGACAGTATGAACAGCTTGACGCTGTGGCGGAACTGTTAAAGTCTAAACCAGAGTTGAAGATAAAGTTTGCACAGTCAATAAACTATCCTAAGGCATACGAAACTTTCTGTCTTTTTGCTCTAAAACGTGATTATCTGGTAAGTACGGGTGTGCAAAAACCGTCAATTAAGGATATTCAGCGTTTGGACGCTAATTCTGAGAAGGTTAAGATGTTCCTTTGGGACAAGGTTAAGAAGAGCGGTGCTGACTATCACGCTGACGTGGCGCAGGATGCCGCCACCATATACGGTGAGCCTGCGGAGCGGCTGCTTCTGCGTGGCGTGGCTGTGAGAGACTCACTTGTGGATTCATATTTGAGCCGTATGGGTGTGCCAGACAGTAATTATGATGTGTTGCGCCTTGCCCCTGACAGCGTTAAGCACAGCATGGGCGCTAACAAGTACCGCATTAGCATTGACCTTATAGACAACGATGTGGAGAGCATTGATGAGATTGACAAAGTGATAGACGGAATGAATTGAGAATTCTCAATTAAATTATGAAAGCCATTCTTAAATATATAAAGCCGTATTCGTTGCCTATTTCCATTGCAGTGGGGGTTTGCAGCTATTTCATATATCGTAGCCTGCCGCTTGAGCCTTATATGCGTCATGTCACGGCTGATGCGGTGAGCATTATTCAGCCGGTGCTGCTGTTTCTCATGCTTTTTTTCTCATTTTGCAGAGTGGAGCCGCAGCAGATGAAACCACGTATTTGGCATTTGTGGCTTGGCCTTTTGCAGATAGTATGTTGCGCCACATTCGCCATGATAGCCATTTTTACCTCTGGCGATGAAAAGATAGTGGCGGAAGTGGCGATGTGCTGTCTTGTGTGTCCTCCTGCCACCGCATCGGTAGTGATAATAGGGAAACTCGGCGGAAATATTTCAAGTGGCTCAACTTACATTGTCATAAGCAATTTAATTGTGTCTGTAATAACTCCGCTCTTTATCCCGTTTATGCACCCTGAGAGCGGCTC
Organism: uncultured Bacteroidales bacterium; assembly: GCA_900316125.1. Taxonomy (GTDB): domain Bacteria; phylum Bacteroidota; class Bacteroidia; order Bacteroidales; family Paludibacteraceae; genus Enterocola. The sequence continues at coordinate 19,541 of ONBO01000006.1, forward strand.
TACTTTTTTTGCCACCTTTCTGGCCATGATTGGCAAACTCTTTCCGCTGATGCTTGGCCCTCTGCTGCTTGCCTGGCTTGTACGTTATCTGTTGCCAGCGCTTCACGCTAAGATAGTTACATACCCCAACATTTCATTCTTTTTGTGGCTCATAGCGCTGTCGCTTGCCATGGTTACTGCAAGCAGGGCGCTGATGAACAGCAATGTGGCTGGCGTGACCCTTGCCGTTATGGCTGCTGTGTCTCTTGGCAGCTGTGTGTTCCAGTTCTGGATAGGGCGGCGCATCGGGGCTCCATACTCAGATGCCATAGCCGCAGGCCAGACCCTCGGACAGAAGAACACCGTGTTCCTTATATGGATGTCATACACATTCCTAACCCCCGTAACCGCCATTGCCGGAGGCCTCTACAGCATCTGGCACAATGTCATAAACACCTGGCAGCTGGCGAGGCATGAGTCATGATGAAAAACAATATAATATGTCCCCTCATTTGGAGAGTTGTCACTTTTTACGTAAATTTGCACTCTCTATGGGATGAAAATTTTTGATTAAAAAACATAAATATTTTTTTTGAATTATGAACAAGAGCGCGCTTCAAATCGCAAGGGCTGCATATCAGCCTAAACTGCCTCAGGCACTTAAGGGTGCAGTGGCAATTACTGAGGGTGAGGCTACACAGTCTGTAGCAGACCAGGAAGAGATTAAGAAACTGTTCCCAAACACTTACGGAATGCCGGTTGTAAAATTTGTGGCAGCCTCCAAGGCTGAGACTCTGCCAGCTATGAACGTTGGTGTTATACTTTCAGGTGGTCAGGCTCCTGGCGGACACAATGTTATCTCTGGTATTTTTGATGGTCTCAAAGCTCTTAACAAGGATTGCAAGCTTTACGGTTTCCTTGGTGGGCCAAGCGGACTTATAGACCACAAGTACATGGAGCTTACAGCTGATATTATAGATGAGTACCGTAACACTGGCGGTTTTGACATTATAGGCTCAGGCCGTACAAAACTTGAGAAGCAAGACCAGTTTGACAGCGGTATTGAGATTTGCAACAAGCTTGGCATCAAGGCTCTTATCATTATAGGCGGCGATGATTCAAACACTAACGCCTGCGTACTTGCTGAGTACTACTTGCAGAAGAAGTGCGGCATTCAGGTTATTGGCTGCCCTAAGACTATTGACGGCGACCTTAAGAACTCAATGATAGAGACATCGTTTGGTTTTGACACCGCTTGCAAAGTTTATTCAGAGGTTATTGGTAACATCATGCGTGATGCTAACTCTGCTAAGAAATACTGGCACTTCATTAAACTTATGGGACGTAGCGCTTCTCACATTGCGCTTGAGTGCGGACTCCAGACACAGCCTAACGTATGTATAGTTTCTGAGGAGGTTGAGGCTAAGAAGATGACTCTTTCTCAGATAGTTAATGATATTGCTGACAAGGTTGCAGCACGTGCCGCACAGGGCAATAACTTTGGTGTGGTTCTTATCCCAGAGGGCCTTATTGAGTTCATTCCTGAGATGAAGGTTCTTATCTCTGAACTCAACGATGCGCTGGCTAAGGAGAGCGATGTGGCTAAGGCTCTTAAGATGATTTCTGCTCAGAGCCTTTCTGTATATAACTCACTTCCAGAGGCTATTGCAAAACAGCTTACTCTCGAGCGTGACCCACACGGAAACGTTCAGGTATCTCTGATTGAGACTGAGAAGCTTCTTATTGAAATGGTTAAGACTCGTCTTGCAGCAATGAAGGCTGAGGGTAAATACTGCGGTAAGTTCTCCGCTCTTGGTCACTTCTTTGGTTATGAGGGCCGCTGCGCAGCTCCTTCAAACTTTGACGCAGACTACTGCTACAGCCTTGGTTACAATGCCGCTCACCTTATTGCTAACGGCAAATCAGGTTATATGTCTCTTATCCAAAACACTACTAAGCCTGCATCTGAGTGGGTTGCCGCCGGTGTTCCTATCACTATGATGATGAACATGGAGCGTCGCCACGGAGAGATGAAACCAGTTATCCGTAAAGCCCTTGTGGAGCTTGACGGTGCTCCTTTCAAGGCTCTTGCCGCTAACCGTGACAAGTGGGCTATTGAAACAGCATACGTTTACCCAGGCCCAATCCAATACTTTGGTCCATCAGAGGTATGCGATCAACCAACGAAGACTCTTATGCTTGAGAAAGCGTAATTCGCCCCTCTACGTGCTTCGCACGGCTCGCAGAAGCGAGCTGCTCACATACGTGAGCTGAAAATAACCTTTAATTCAAATAGGCTGGTGTCACAATCAGCCTATTGATTTTTATAATTTTCAACTGAAATGATTGTCTGTATTGCTGAGAAACCGAGTGTGGCGCGAGATATAGCGGCGGTGCTGGGTGCCACCAAGCGCAAGGATGGCTATATTGAGGGAAACGGCTATTGTGTTACGTGGACCTACGGGCATCTGTGTTCGCTGAAGGAGCCGCATGACTATGACAGCAGCCTCAAGGCCTGGCGTATGGGCGATATTCCTATCATTCCTGAAAAGTTTGGCATTAAGGTGATGGAAGATGAAGGGGTGAAGAAACAGTTTGCTGTAATAGAGAAACTTTTCAATGAGGCGGATGAGATTGTGAACTGCGGCGATGCCGGCCAGGAGGGTGAGGTTATACAGAGGTGGGTGATGCAGTGTGCCAAGTGCCGCAAGCCTGTAAAAAGGTTATGGATATCATCACTTACTGAAGAGGCTATACGAGAGGGCTTTAACAACCTTTATGACGCCTCTAAGTTTGACTCTCTCTATGCGGCAGGATGTGCCCGTGCCATAGGAGACTGGCTTCTTGGTATAAACGCCACCAGACTCTACACCATAAAGTTCGCCAACGGCAAGGGCGTTCTCAGCGTGGGGCGTGTGCAGACACCTACGCTTGCGCTTGTGGTCAAGAGGCAGAAGGAGATTGAAAACTTTGTACCGCAGCCGTACTGGGAGCTGAAGACACTGTATCGTGATGTTACATTTAGCGTAAAGCAGGGTAGGTTTGATAAAAAAGAGGATGCGGAGAAGGCTCTCTCTGAAATAGAGGGCAAGCCGTTTGAGGTTACGAGTGTGGAGACTAAGGATGGCAAGGAGAGCTGCCCCAAACTGTTTGACCTTACAAGCCTGCAGGTGGAGTGCAACAAGCGTTTTGGGTACAGCGCCGAGCAGACGCTTAAGATTATTCAGAGCCTGTATGAGAAGAAACTGACCACCTATCCAAGGGTTGACACCACTTTTCTGCCTAACGATATATATCCTAAAGTGCCTCAGATACTTGCTGGAATCACTCCTTACAAAAAGTTCACCGAGCCGCTGATGGGTAAGAAACTGCGCAAGCAGACATCGGTGTTTAATGACAAGAAGGTTACTGACCACCATGCCATTATTCCTACAGGCAAATTTTTTAACAATTTCACGCCAGAGGAGAAGTGGGTTTATGACTTGGTGACCCGCAGGTTTATAGCCGCTTTTTATCCTGATTGTAAAGTGGCGAACACTGTGGTTGAGGGCAAGAGCGCCGATGTGGAGTTCCGTGTCTCAGGTAAAGTTATCTTAGAACCAGGCTGGAGAGTTCTCTTCCCCAATGATAAGAATGATAAGAAAGATGACGGCGATGCAGTGCTTCCGCCGTTTGAAAAAGGCGAAAGCGGGCCGCACTCACCATCGCTGGCTGAAAAGATGACACAGCCGCCAAAATACTACACAGAGGCTAGCCTTCTAAGGGCAATGGAGACTGCGGGCAAGACTGTGGAAGATGATGAGCTGCGTGACCTTATGAAGGAGAACGGCATAGGCCGCCCTTCAACCCGCGCCGCTATAATAGAGACTCTGTTCAAACGTAACTACATAGTGCGTGATAAGAAACGCATACTTGCCACACAGACTGGCATAGAGCTTATAGACACCATTGAGAATGAGCTGCTTAAAAGCGCCACGCTCACAGGAATGTGGGAGAAAAAGATGCGTGACATAGAGCACGGCACCTACTCCATGGAGACCTTTATGGGAGAGCTTAAGGATATGGTGCGTGAGGTGACATCGGCGGTAAAGGCCTCTAAAGGCAAGGCCATTATCAGCAGTCAGGAGGCTCCGCCTAAAAAATAGGCGTAAACGTTTGGCGTGTAACAAATATTTCATTACCTTTGAATTTTGTAGTGATTGTCAATCTGACATGTGTTTAACAAACTCTAATTTTTTTGCTATGAAGAAGTTTCTTTTACTAAGTTGTGCAGTTCTATTTGCTTTGAGTGGGTGTAAAAAGGAGGGTGCAAACACCAAAATAACGAGTCTTGAGTTTAAGAAAGGCTCGTATGAATTATATGAGAATGATAGTGATAAGAATATGAAGAAGGAGCTGGTGGCGGCTCCTGACGGCATCTTAGATAAAGAGAAGATAGTTTGGAAAGTATCTGACGAAGAGGTGGCTGAAATGAGTGGAAATTTTCTTGTCCCAATCATGCCGGGCGATGTCAAGGTTACAGCCACTGTACAGAATATTAGTGCAACCTGCAATGTTAGCATCTTACCGGTGCCAGTGGAGAGCATAACTCTTGAGGATATGACTGTGGCGCTCTACGGTTCATCACAGATAAAATGCACAACTGTGCCTTCTGGCATATCTCTAAAGCGTATAACGTTTAGCAGTTCTGATGATGATATTGCGCACGTTAACTCAGACGGTATGGTGCAGGGTAAGGGCACAGGAGATGCAACAATTACAGCAACAGTTGATGACAAAACGGCCACCTGTAAGGTTACAGTAAAGAAGATAGATGTTACGTCAGTAGTGGTTGCGCCTAAATCATATCGTTTTAGTGAAGCGGGAGAGATGCTGCAGCTTACTGCTACAATAAATCCAAGCGATGCCTCTGTTAAGATTGTAACATGGTCATCAAGTAACACAGATGTTGCTACAGTGGATGAAAACGGTCTTGTAACATGTGTAAGTGCTGGCGATGCAATCATAACCGCCGCTGCCGAAGGCAAGAGTGACAAGTGTACTATTTCTGTAACCGCATACGGTACTGTTAAAGACTGCCAAGGTAATGAGTATAAAACTGTTAAATTGGGTACTCAATGGTGGATGGCTGAAAATATGCGCGCTACTAAATACAGTCCTAATAATACGGACAGCAAGAATATTAGCATTGCAATTATTTCAAGCGGTGCGGAATCTAAATACACACCGTATTGTATTAATGCAAGTAATAAGGAAAATTGGTATGAAACAGACCATTGGGATACAGATGCCGATGCTTTAGTAAGTAAACTAGGTTATCTGTACAACTGGGCGGCTGCTGTTGGTGTTGCAGAGGGTGATAAGGTTAAGAGTAGTTTTAGTGGAAACCGCCAGGGTATCTGTCCTGACGGCTGGCATATCCCGTCAGCGTCAGAATGGCATCAACTTGATGAATTTATAACAGAAAGTGAAGGTGGCATGGCCGGAAAACATCTTAAAACTACTACGGGTTGGGACAAAAAATCAGAGAACTACAAGCCTGCATTGGACTCTTACAACTTCTCAATTTTGCCAGCAGGAACATATTATGACTGGTGGCATAGTGAAGGAGGATATTACAGTTATATTTTGAACTCAGTTGGGACTCATGGAGTCTTCTGGACTGTGTCATTGGATTCATATAGTCCAGAACCATATGCTATCGCGATATATTTTACTTACATGAGTGACGAAATGAATTTTGATAATACGTATCATTTGTGGTCCTATAAGAAAGATGGATTAAGTGTACGCTGTGTAAAAAATTAAAAACCTAAACTTAAAATACTATGAAGAAAACTCTATTAACTCTGGCTGTAGCGCTTGCCTCTCTGGCTGTATGGGCACAGTCTTTTACTCCTGACCAGGTGGCTCAGGGTTACAGTGACTTTGGCAATAAAGTTACTTTTATCTTTGATGAACTGCTCTACGATGTGGAGCCTCAGCGTGTATATGTAACAGGTGAGTTCCGTAATTGGGACGCATCTACAGAGGTTGGCCCGTGGGAACTGAAACGCATGGGGCAGCAGTGGGTTGTGGAGTTTGACAATACTGATGATGCTGTTATCAAGCCAAACCAGCAGTTCAAGTTCCGCATTGACGGCGGTAACTGGATTGACCCTTGGAGCGGCGCCCCTAACCAGAAGGCCGGTAACCTTGTGTTCAAACCGCAGGCTGAGGCTTTCCAGCTCAGGGCTGAGCTCAAGAAGTCAAATCTTATATGGGCTGAGGTAGGTGACGGCCGTCCTCTTAACCCTGATGGTTACAAGATTACTGATGCGGCAGGCCGTGAAATCAGAGTTGCAGGGGTGTTGCCTAACGGCAAGTACTCTACACTTATAGTTCCTGCCATACCTCTTGACATACGCAGGGTTTACTATCTTGAGGTTCCATCTATAAATCAGAAGGCTGTGTGCAGCTATGACGGCTGGTTCCGTGAACTATATTCAACCAAGGAGCTCGGCGCCAATGTGGATAACGGTCAGACTGTTTTCAGAGTATTTGCACCACGTGCCACTAACGTAATCATCTATCTTTACAAGGATAAGGATGACAAGATAGCCACACTTGGTGAGTTTGAGATGCTTAAAGATGAGAACGGTGTATGGGAGTATACTGCATACGAGGATTTGGCGGGCGTATATTATGATTTTACAGTTCACGGCTTTAAGGAGCCTGGTAACCGTTTCTATGAGAGTGAACCTGTTCATGTAAATGACCCGTACGCCCGTGTCAGCGATGACACCTTTGGCAAGTGCCGTGTATGGCATCGTACAAAACCTGCCACACCGCTTAAAAACGGCATACCTGCAATGAAAGATCTTATTGCATACGAGGTTCATGTACAGGACTTTACTGATAAACTTCCTTTGCCAGACAGCCTTAAGGGCACTATGAAGGGTATGATTACTCCGGGCCTTAAGAACAAACGTGGCGAAAAGATTGGTTTTGACTACCTTGTAGATTTGGGTGTTAACTGTATTCACCTGCAGCCAATGCAGGAGTATTTGCACATTCCTGATTCAGTATGGAAACCAGCCTTCAAGGATGACCCTTACATGAAGGAACAGGGTATAGCTGAGGAGAACTACCAGTGGGGTTACCGTACCTCATTTGCAATGGCAGTAGAGAGTCGCTATCGTGTAAAGGGCTCAGAGCTTGGTAGTGAGCGTGACCAGTTCCGTGACCTAGTTCAAGCGTTCCACGATAAGAACATCGCCGTAATCATAGACATTGTGCCTAACCATACCGCTGAGGATATGGAGGGTCACAGCTGGATATTCAACTTCAACGGCTTTGACAAGCAGTACTACTATCGTACCAAGAATTTTGAGCATATTGGCGGCTATGGTAATGAGGTTAAGACTGAGAATCGCCCAATGACACAGCGTTGGCTTATTGACCAGTGCCTCTACTTCATAAATGAGTTCGGTATTGACGGTTTCCGTATTGACCTTGCAGGCCAGATGGACAAGCAGACCTTGAAGATTCTAAAGGATGAGATAGGTCATGACAAGATTCTCTACGGTGAGCCTTGGATTGGTTCTAATGACCCTGACTATGAGAATAATCCTGACTGGGACTGGTACAAGGAGGATGCGCCTATAACCTACTTCCAGGATGAGAGCCGTAATGCATACAAAGGCCCTACCTTTGAGCTTAATAATCCTAAGACAGACCGTGGATGGGCTGGTGGCAAGTTTTCTGAGCGTCCTACTGTAATGAAGGGTCTTAACTGTACTTACAAGGAGGACAAGACCCCTTGCAGCGGTATCTCATATCTTGACATTCATGACAATTTTGCTCTTGCTGACCAGTTTGGCGGTCCTGATTTTGACGGCCGTAAGCATGTGGATCAGCGTGAGTACAAGATAGCTGTTACCCTTCTTTACACCACTCTTGGCCCTATTGTGCTGCACGGTGGTTCTGAGATTATGCGTTCTAAGGCGCACGCTCCATTGAAAGAGGTGGTTAAGAAGATTGGTGATGATTACAATATCTACATACATGGATATCGTGATTCATATAACTGCCGTGAGGCTAATGACTACCTGTGGGAGCAGGTGGGTCAGAAACCAAAAGGAGATAATAAGAATGACTACGCCAATATGTACGCATTCTGGCGTGGCATGAACCGCTTCCGTATGTCAGACTATGGCAAGGTGTTCCGTGTGGCTGAGGCCGTACCTGAGGATTATTACAAGTGGTTCGCTCCTGCTGATGATGAGAGTATGCTGGGTTATCTTGTTGATGACAAGGTGCTGGTTCTCCTCAATGCTGGTGATACTGAGAAAGAGTTCAAGGATGTGGTTCTGCCGGAAGGCAATTGGAAACTTATAGCCACATCAGACAAAGTTGATATAAAAGGTGTAAGTTCTAAAAACAAGACGACCAATGTTAAGGCTGGCAGCAACAATGTAAAGGTTGAGGCTACTGGGCTTTACATTTGGGTAAAACAATGAAAAAAATTATTTTAACTGGTGACCGCCCTACAGGCAGACTGCATATAGGGCACTATGTGGGTTCACTGCGCCGCAGAGTGCAGTTACAGAACTCTGGAGAGTATGATAAGGTTCTTATAATGATTGCTGACGCTCAGGCGCTCACAGATAATGCTGACAATCCTGAAAAGGTACGCAGTAATATTCTGGAGGTGGCTCTTGACTACCTTGCCTGCGGGCTTGACCCGTCAAAGAGCACCCTCTTTATACAGTCTCAGATTCCTGAACTGTGTGAGCTGAGCTTTTACTATATGAACTTAGTAACGGTTTCAAGGCTTCAACGTAATCCTACGGTGAAGACTGAGATTAAGATGCGTAACTTTGAGGCTAATATTCCTGTTGGCTTCTTCACATATCCTATTTCACAGGCGGCTGATATCACAGCGTTTAAGGCTACTACGGTTCCTGTGGGTGAGGATCAGGCTCCTATGCTGGAGCAGTGCGTGGAGATAGTACGCCGCTTTAATAACATCTATGGTGAGACTCTTGTAGAGCCTAAGATTCTTCTTCCTGAGAATCAAGCCTGCATGCGTCTGCCTGGCATTGACGGCAAGGCTAAGATGAGCAAGTCACTTGGTAATTGCATCTACCTTAGTGAAGAGGCTGACGAGCTTGCAAAGAAGGTTCGCATTATGTACACAGACCCTAACCACCTTAAGGTTTCAGACCCTGGCACTGTGGAGGGTAATGTGGTGTTCACATATCTTGACGCATTCTGCCGTGATGAGCATTTTGCTGCCTATCTGCCTGAATATGCTAATCTTGATGAGCTGAAGGCTCATTATCGCCGTGGCGGTTTGGGAGATGTTAAGGTGAAGAAACTGCTTAACGCGATACTTGAGGAGGAGCTGGCTCCAATACGTGAGCGCCGCAAGGAGTTTGCAAAAGACCCTGCCGCAGTTTATGATATCCTGCGGAAGGGTAGTTTGGATGCTCGTGAGATTGCCGCTAAAACTCTTGATGAGGTACGCGACGCTATGCAAATCAATTACTTTAAGTAATTCTTTTATCTAGAGGCTATAGCCGCTCCTAAGAGACCTGCCACTACCGCCACTCCTGCTACAGTGGCGGCTGTGGCCACTGGTGACGCTACGTATGCCACTCTTGGTGCTGGTGCCGGAACCGGTGCTGGAGGAGGAGGCACCGGCGCAGGGCGATGGTGTGCGTGATGGCGTGGTGCTGGAGGAGGAGGCACTGGCGCAGGACGATGATGTGCATGATGACGTGGCGCTGGTGGAGGTGGAGGCACTGGTGCTGGTCTATGATGATGTGCCTTGGCTACAGGCTTTGGAGCCGGTTTGTGATTCACTGTTGCAACTGGTTTTGGAGCCGGTGCATGTTTAATCTCTGAACGAGTATGACCTGTAGTACGCCCTTCACGTGGCTGAGCGTTTACAATACCTACTGAAAGCATTACGCTGCAAATAGCAACTAAAAACATTCTCTTTTTCATAACTTTAATTTTTTTTGCCCTTACGGGCTGGTTAAACATTTTTTTAATACTTGTCAATACTTGGAAACTCTAATAGTTTTTGCGTTTCCTTTGCCTCTTTGACGGTAGGGTTAAATGCAAGGTTTAACCAGTTATGAAATTTTTTACAAAAAAAGGAGAATATTAAATGATAGAGCCTATCTGGTATATAAGGAAACATACTATCCATGCAAGTGCTGTGGAGTATATTGCTTGAAATATGGCCCATTTCCAGCTGCCGCTCTCATTTTTAATTGCAATAAGAGTGGCTATGCAAGGGAAACATAGCAGTACAAACACCATAAAGTTGAAGCCTACGAGTGGAGTATATAAAGGAGTCCCGTCCTGTTTTACTTGAGACAACATGATGTCTCCAAGGTCATCACTTTCCTCATTGCCAGTATATAGTACAGACAGTGTGCTCACAACCACCTCTTTTGCTGGTAAACCGGAGGCTATGCTCACACTCATTTTCCAGTCAAATCCCAGCGGAGCCATGACTGGCTCCAATGCTTTCCCTATACGCCCTATATAACTGTACTCCATCTGCTCCTGGTCTGTTACGTTGTCGCCTGGGGCGGTGGGGAAGTATCCTAATGCCCAAATAATAATGGATGCAAGCAGAATTACCGTACCCATCTTCTTCAGGTACTGTTTTGATTTCTCCCACATGTGGTGCAGCGCTGACTTTAGGGTAGGTACACGGTATGGTGGAAGCTCCATAACAAATGGTATGTCATCATCTTTGAATATGAAGCGTTTAAGAACTTTTGCCATAATTACGGCCATGCAGATGCCAATAAGGTATATTGACAGCATTATAAGTCCTGCATGCTTAGGAAAGAATATGGCTGTGAATATAAGATACACAGGAAGCCTTGCGCTACAACTCATAAACGGAGTAACAAGCATGGTTATAATGCGGCTGTTCTTGCTCTCAAGTGTTCTGGTTGACATAACCGCAGGTACTGAGCAGCCAAAGCCCATAAGCATGGGTACAAATGACTTGCCGTGCAACCCTATACGGTGCATTATCTTGTCCATTATGAATGCGGCGCGTGAAAGATAGCCGGAATCCTCCATTAGTGATATGAAGAAGTAGAGTATAAGTATGTTTGGCAGGAACACTATCACACCGCCTACGCCTCTTATTATTCCGTCGATGAGTAAATCTTTAAGCGACCCGTCTGCCAGATGCTCTTCTACAAACTCCGCAATCCATTCAACTCCCATATCTATCCAGTCCATAGGGTACTGCCCGAGCACAAACGTACACTCAAACATAATCCACATAAAGAGTATGAATATTGGGAATCCCCATAGTTTATGCGTTACAAACTTATCTATTATTTTGGTTGTCTTGAATGTGTCATTGCTGCCGCCTTGGTATGTCTCAGCAAGTGCGCCCTGTATGTATCCGTATTTGGCGTTGATAATAGCTCCCTCGCAGTCATCTTGCAGCTCATTTTCAATGTGCCCTATAACGCTGTCTCTGTAGGAGAATATCTCATCGGCGTTAGAGAGGCTGCGTATGTATTTCTCTGCATCAGCATCACGCTCCATAAGTTTAACAGCAAAGAAACGGCTTGATATTGTGCCACTGAAATTATCTGAACGGTTAATGAGAATGTTCAGCTTGTCAATTGCCTCCTGAAGCTCCCCGCAATGGTTTATATGTATATGACGTGATGTTGGCTCATTCTGATTGAATACCTTTACAACGGTTTTGAAAAGCTCTTTTAAGCCACTCTCCCCGCTGAACCCCTCGCTTGCTATTGTAGGAACAATGGGCATGCCAAGCATCACTCCTAATGACTTGTAATCAAGCGTGGCACCGCTTTTCTCAAGTTCATCATACATGTTAAGGGCTATGACAGTGGGTATGTTCATGTCAATAAGCTGTGTGGTGAGGTAAAGGTTACGCTCTAAGTTTGATGCACTGACTATGTTTATGATGACATCGGGGGTGTTGTCAAAAAGATGACGGCGCACATAAATCTCCTCAGGAGTGTAAGTGGAGAGGGAGTATGTGCCTGGCAGATCGTAGATAATGAAGTGGTAGCCTTCAAAGTCAAAGTGACCCTCTTTGGCGTCAACTGTGACGCCTGTGTAGTTCCCTACGTGCTCATGTGAGCCTGATGCTATATTGAACAGCGATGTCTTGCCTGAGTTAGGGTTGCCCACAAGCGCTACGTTTATGGTCTTGCCCTTCTCTGCCACTATGTGGCGGATAATCTCATCAGGATCCTCAATTGTTCGTGGCAGGTCTGTGTGCTCGGCTCTCTGCTGAAGCGCCTCTTTTTCTGTTATGACCTCTATGAGTTCAGCTTCCTTGCGGCGGAGTGACACTTCATAGTTCATAACCTTGTATTTTATTGGGTCACGCAGAGGGGCGTTAAGAATAACTTCTACGGTCTGACCTCCTATAAAACCCATCTCAATGATGCGCTTACGGAATTTTCCTGAACCGGCAACTTTTACAATAACACCTTTGTCGCCGCTCTGTAGCTCACTTAGCTTCATCTTTCACCTCCTTTTGCGGCTTGTTGCAATTCCCAGCCATGCCGCATGACTGACACCCGCAACCACAGCCGCCTTTACTTTTGCCTGTAAAAGCTCTGTATGTGTGAACTGCCACCGCTATGAGTGCCGCTCCTACAATAACTGCTGCTATGATAGTTTGTAAATCCATGATTATCAGTTTGCAAAGGTACGCATATTATGCGTATATGGCAATCCCCACAAATGATGATTTTTCTTACTTGACCCCTGTGTATTTCCTGTATATCTTATTGTACGCCTTGCTCTCAAGGAATACTTCCAACCAACTGTTAATGCTGTCAAGCAGGTCTGGGGAACTGTGCCGTACGCCCCATGAATAGTTCTGAGTAAAGCTTATAGCTGTGGATATGTCAACATTAGGGTAGTCCTTCTGAAGGACCCTTGCCACATATTCATCACATACAAAGTAGTTTATTACGGTGTCTGAAACCATGCGGAAAAGCATGTCATCATTGGAGTCTGGTATCTCATGAAGGTATATGGTGTCACCAATCTCCTTCTCAAGGTAGTGCAGCCTGTGCTTGAATATTGAGCCTGGCGCCACGTATATGTGCTGGCCTGCAAGGTCAAGCTGGTTAACAATGAACATTGTGGTGTCCACCACGCCAGGCTTGCGGCGGCGTTGTACTAGCTTCTGGCGGCTTGTGAACACCGGTATCGTGTATGAGACGGTCTCCTTCATGTCATTGTACACAGGCAGATGCCATGCCAGAAGGTCAACCTGATTGTTCATTAGCATCTCCATAGCCTTGTCAAGGTTCCTTTCAGAAATAAATTTTACATTAAGGGAGTGCCTGTGTGCAAAATCCTCCACCATCTTAACCTGTAATCCTTCAAGTGAGTCACACTCCACAAGCGTGTCACACTGGATGGTTATGTAGCTCATTTTGTTATCCTCAACAATGACGTTGATTACACCTTCTTCCTCAATTTCTTCAAAATCACGTTCACCGCAAACCTTCTTGTAGTGTCTTACACTTGATATCAAAGCCACGATGCCAAGAATGGCGGCGCAAATTACTATGTATGTCAGGCGTTTAGTCATAGAAGTTCCAAGATAATCCAATTTTCACCATGCTTGGGTTAAGCGGGTAGTGGGGTACAGTAAAATATGTTGGAGGCATGAAAAGGCTTGAGAAGTTGTACCACATTACAAAGAAGCGGAACTGCTTCAGGTGCATGTTAAGGTAGGCGTTCATCTCAGGATAGTTTCCGCAGAGCACTTTGTTCTGCAGGTAGAACTGTCCTGTGGCCGGCATGTAGGCGTTGGCGTAGTAGGATGTGTTATATCGGCAGTCCACGCCTATCTGCACGTTAAGCACCTTCCTGAACATCTTGAAGTCTGCATATAGGTTTGAGAAAAGAGTTACAAGCGGCAGCGGCAGTACATCAGCCTTTGATGAATATTGTAGTACGGCTCTGTTCTCCCAGCGGAACCACCACAGTTTAAGGTTCAGTTTGGCCTCTCCGCTCACTATCTGAATGAAGTCATGGTTCTGTGCGGGCATGGCTAGCGTGTCAAAGTGTATGTACTCCTTAAGACCCTGCCAGCCGGCTCCCACCTCAAAGTCGCACCACTTGTTTGGTATGCCTATCTTGGCGTAGCCTCGTGCATCCCATGTGTTGTTGAACTTATTATTCCATATAAAGTGGTTGGAGTAGTAGTGCTCATGGAAATAGCTTGGGTTGAGGCTCTTAATGTGGCCTTCCGCATCAATGGTGAGGCTGCATGTCTTAAGAGGTACGATAGTGTGGAAATCACCTTTCACGCTGAATGCAAAGCGTTTGTCATAACCTAGTACCAGCGCCTCGCCAAGCACACCGAATGTGGTGTTGCCTGTACGTTTGTAAAGCTCACCGCCCACGTTAACCTTGCACTCAGTGCGCCATGTGTACATGGAGTCTGCTATAAGGCGCATATTCTCCTCTATGTCAGCCTCTGCAAAGGCTCTTAGAGAGAACACAGCCCATGGTTTGAACCCTTCACGGAAAGTTATGGAGAGAATGTTCTTCACTATATTCTGTGAAATAGTGTCACGTGTGCGTGTGTCAGAGTAGTAGTTATGCTCATAGAACCCTGTGGTAAGGCTCTTTTCAAAGTAGCGTTTGTGACGGCCCTCATACTTGAGTGTGTATGATATGGTGGATACAGGCACAAATGTGTGCTTTTCGCTGTCATCGGGGTCCTGTTTGTTATATCCAAGATGGAACTGCTGGTCTGTCCATACATATATGGAACGGAATGTTGACTGTGCCTGGTTTGTCAGGTTTGTGCCCACGTCATGACTGTCAGTCATGGTCTCAAGGTCTGCGTCATTCTTTATACCGCCGTTCTCAAAGTTACGGAAATTGTTAATGCCTGCTATGAAGTACATGCTGTAATGCTCCGCACGGTAGCTCATGTTAAAGGCTCCGTTAAGAGCGTCTGAAGACTGGCTGTAGAATGAGCCGCGCCCATATATGTAGTCAAAGCAGAGTCCAAAGTTAAGACGCTGGTTTGCGTTCACGGAGAAAAGTCCCTTCAGACGGTCCTCGCCATGCTGGGAATAACCTCCTGTGTAAAATGAAATGTTTGTGTACGGCACCCTTGTATTGTAGAAATACACGTCTTCAACTCCAAGGTAGTAGGGACGGTATGGATTCAGAAACATGTTGTCTCCCAAAAGCTCAAGCGTGGTGCGCTCAGAGAATACCGTAGGCTGCGCCGGCAGGCCCATATTGCCAAGCCACTCAGCCCCTATGTGCTTAATGTACACAGGCGTGGTGGCTAACTGGTAGTTAAGGTGAAGCGTGTCAGGCGTTGTGGGTATTTCTATGGCTGACGGTTCCTGTACATGCCATGCCACAACCGCCTCTCCTGATGTAAGTTTCTTCTTCTTTTCAGGTTTCTTCTCCTCTTTGCTGTCGGTCTGCTCAGATGCGCTTGCAGGGGCGGTGGATTCAGTCTCCACCACCTTTGTCTCACCTCTGCCAGGTCTGGCGTTTGCTATCGCCGTAGTAAGTAGAATGGAGAGAACTGATATGAGTATCCTTAGCTTGTTCACGCGTGCTATATTACAAAACTACAAAGTTATGAATTTTTTAGTAGTTGTCAAAAACAAATTGACGTTATTGGCGCGCAGTCAAGTTACATTGTGCTTGCTTGTAGATAATTGATTAGAGTCTCCTGCTCACATTGTCAAGCGTAGTGGCTTTCCAAGCTGTATAGTCTCCTGCAATAATATGTTTGCGCGCTTCTTTCACCAGCCATAAGTAGAAGGCAAGGTTGTGGATAGAGGCTATTTGCAAGCCTAAAAGTTCTCCGCTTATAGTAATGTGGCGCAGGTAGGCCTTGGTGTAGGCGGTATCCACGTATGATGCGCCGTCGGCCTCAAGAGGCTCAAAGCAGTCAGCCCACTTCTTGTTTCTGATATTTATGGTGCCGTTCTTGGTGAACAGCATACCGTTACGTCCGTTACGTGTAGGCATTACGCAGTCAAACATATCAACACCACGCTCTATTGATTCAAGCAGGTTTGCAGGTGTGCCAACTCCCATAAGGTAGCGTGGACGGTCTTTAGGCAGAATCTCATTCACTATCTCAGTCATCTCATACATCTTCTCTGTGGGTTCGCCCACTGCAAGTCCGCCTATGGCGTTACCGTCCATATCCATCTCAGCCACGCGATATGCAGACTCTCTGCGCAAATCAGGATATACACAGCCTTGAACTATAGGAAAATAGCTCTGGTGGTAGCCGTATAGTGGTGATGTCTCCTTGTAATGTTTAACACCACGCACCAGCCAGTTAAGAGTTAGGTCAAGTGATTTCTTGGCGTAGTTGTAGTCCGCATCGCCGGGGCAGCACTCATCAAGAACCATCATTATGTCTGAGCCTATGATGCGCTGCGTGTCAACCACATTCTCTGGGGTGAAGAGGTGCTTGCTGCCGTCAATGTGTGAGCGGAATGTGACTCCCTCCTCCTTTAGTTTACGGGTTTGAGCCAGTGAGAAGACCTGAAAGCCGCCGCTGTCTGTAAGTATGGGGCGGTTCCAGCCTATGAATCTGTGCAGTCCGCCAGCCTGGTGCAGGATGTCAAGTCCAGGACGCAGGTAAAGGTGGTAGGTGTTGCCTAATATAATTTGAGCCTTGATATCATCTGTAAGCTCACGCTGATGAACGGCCTTAACGCTCCCCACAGTGCCTACAGGCATGAATATGGGGGTCTCTATAGTGCCGTGGTCTGTAGTGATAAGGCCGGCACGCGCATTGCTTGCTGTGTCTGTTTTAATAAGCTCAAACTTCATAACGGCTGCAAAATTACAAAAAATAGGTTGTATTAACAACAAATGCTTATTTTTAGGTTTCAGTATGGTGGAATGCTTAATATTTGTTAACTTTGCACTCCTATAGATTAACAGATATGAAAAAGTCTACATTATTCCTTCTTTGTGCGCTTGTTGCGCTTGTTTTTGCATCGTGTAAGAAAGAGGACCCGCTGAGTGCGCTGGAACTGAAGTTCTCACAACCAAGTGTTACCATAGATGAGGGCGGAGACTATAACTTAGGCAAACTGTTGCTTATCACACCCCAGAATGTAGCTGACACTCTTACGGTTAACTGGAAGAGCGCAGACCCAAGCATAGCCCAGATGGTTAGCAAAAAATGGGTTCTGGGTGTTTCTATGGGCGAGACCACTATTACTGCTGAGTCTCATGGCAAGAGTGCGTCTATAAAGGTTATTGTAAATGAGCTGTCTATCACAGGTTTGACTATAAAGGATAAATATAGTGGATCTGTCAATGTTCCAATTGCTCTTGATGGTGTTACACTGGATCCGTCTGGTGCAAGCCTTGGACGTATAAACTGGAACTGCTCATCAGAAAAGGTCACTTTTGTCTATGATTCTGAGAATAGACAGTGGTTTGTGGTAGCATCAGAGGCTGGTACATACTCCATCACAGCTAAGGCTGGTGATTTGGAGGCACAGAGTGCAGAACTCTCTGTGACCGTGAAGAGAATAAGCAAAATAAATCTTAGCGAGACTTCAATTCCTCTTCTGAGTGAAGGCTCAGAGAAACGTACAGCCAAGCTTACATACACCATAGAGCCTGAAGACGCCTCATATAAATGGGCTGAGTGGATAGTTAGCGGTGATGACTGCATTGAGTTCAATGATGGTGACATACGGTCAAAAGACGGAGTGGAGGGTACCGCTGTTATCACTGTAAGACATAAGGCCGCGGCCGCAGGTGACGTTGATGTGGAGGCAAAGTGCACCGTGACGGTAACAAAGAGCGCTCCTGTGGAGTCTTTCTCTCTGTCAGTACAGAGTAAAACCTTAAAGTCTGGAGAAAACTTCACCCTCAGTGTTAAAGATCTCTCTCCTGCCACGGCAAGTGCTGAGTACATACGTTGGGAGTGTGATTCTCCGGATGATGTGACTCTTAGTGCTGCAACAGGCGCATCGTGTACGGTAACAGCCAAGGCTAAGGATGACAAGACTGTGAGGGTCAAGGCCATAGCTCCTAATGGGTACGAGAAAGAATGTACTGTAACTATAACCACAATACCTGTTCAGAGCATATCATTTAATAATGGTACAGACCTTATTGCGTTTGCCGGCAAAACTTACAACCTGCCAAAGGTTACTGTAACTCCAAGTAACGCCACTAAGGCCTCCGATGTGGAGTATGCTGTATCTGACGCGGTTATAAGAGCCGTTGAGGGTGAGTCCTCTGTAGCATATACAGTATCAAACAGCGTTGGCAGTGATGTCAAGACCTGCACAGTTACTGCTACGTGCGGGGGAAAGAGCGCTCAGTTTGTAATGTACGCTGTACCGTCAAACTACATGAGCCTTATTACTCCGGAAAGCGCCTACTCGGAATTTGGTACGTTTGGTATGGGAGAGAAGACGCTTAAACCTACTCAGCTTGTTAAAAGTGATTATAAAAACTCTCCTGTTGCGTCTAAACTTAAGCTGCGCTATGGTAGTACGAGTGGCACGGCAACCAAAGCTATAATTGAGACTGAAACATATAGTGCGGAGGCGGAATTCAGTGTGTATAAATATGACTACAACTACAATATCGCCAGCTCCACACCTTCAGTTAACAAGACAAACGTCACGTTTAAGCTTGTTCTTAGTGACATGAACGATAATAAGTTGGTGTCTGGTAGTATGAACACATATTTTTACAACTCTGTAGTGAAATATACTTATGAGACAGTACAAAAGAAAGA
Source organism: uncultured Bacteroidales bacterium (assembly GCA_900316125.1). GTDB lineage: Bacteria > Bacteroidota > Bacteroidia > Bacteroidales > Paludibacteraceae > Enterocola. The sequence continues at coordinate 38,319 of ONBO01000006.1, forward strand.
TAACAAGATTGTTAAAGTCAGTGGTGATATAAGCCCAAACGAGACTCTGAATCTTAATATAGTGAGAGACGGCAGTGCACAGAAAATTTACACACCTGCCTTCACCATATATGCAGAGTATTACACAAATAGGGACAAATCAACTACAGGTACTTGCAGAGCGGCTGAAAGTTCAAGGAGTGATGTGCCAGGAGTTCAGGATATTACACGTACAATCAGTGTTTATAGCAGTGACGCCACCAAATCTAAGACCGGCACTGTTGATTTTACCGTAAAGTTTAAGAAAAACTAAGCTTGGGGCATAATTCTTTATGCCCGTAGAGCTCTCATTGAGTTAAGCACTGCCAGTACTGTTACGCCTACGTCTGCAAAGGCGGCCATCCACATGGTGGCAAGGCCAAAGCTTGCAAGCACAAGCACTGCCACTTTAATGCCTATGGCAAACCATACGTTCTCACGGGCTATCAGTACTGTATTACGTGCTACTGACACAGCAGCAGCCACCTTTGAGGGCTCATCGTTCATAATGACAACATCGGCCGCCTCAATGGCTGCGTCAGAACCAAGAGAGCCCATTGCAATGCCCACATCAGAGAGGGCGAGCACAGGTGCGTCATTTATGCCGTCACCTACAAACGCCACATATTTGCCAGACTCTTTTTGAGCAAGCAGCTTCTCCATCTGCTCCACCTTGCCTGTAGGCAGAAGTTCAGCATGATATTCACTCATTCCAAGTTTCTCTGCCACACTTTGAGCCACCTCTTTACGGTCTCCTGTGAGCATCACTGTGTTCTTAACGCCTAAACGTTTAAGCTCCGATATGGCGTTTGCGCTATCTTCTTTTATCTTGTCATTTATAACTATATGACCAGCGTACGCTCCGTTTATTGCCACATGGATTATAGTGCCCACATGGTGGCAGTCATGCCATTTGGCGCCTACGGAATCCATCATACGGGTGTTGCCCACACAAACCTCCTCACTGCCAACCTTGGCTTTTACGCCGTGACCTGCAATCTCCTCTACATCAGTGATTTCACAGCCGTCAGTAGCCTCATCAGGGAATGCGTCACGCAGAGCCGCACCTATAGGGTGGGTTGAATAACGCTCCACATGGGCTGCAAGGTGCAGCAGACGCCACTCACTGCACTGGTCAGGGTGGACAGCCTCCACCACAAACTTACCGTGTGTAAGAGTGCCTGTCTTGTCAAAAACCACAGTTGAAAGTTTTGACAGCACATCCATGTAGTTGGCCCCTTTTATTAGCACTCCCTTACGCGATGCGCCGCCCAGTCCGCCAAAGAATGCGAGCGGTACTGATATTACAAGGGCGCACGGGCATGACACTACAAGGAATATCAAGGCTCTATGCAGCCATTTTGTAAACTCCCCGCTGAGGTCTCCAAGCACAAGTGGCGGAATAAACGCCACGGCAATGGCAAGGAACACCACTATTGGGGTGTATATGCGGGCGAACCTTGTGATAAACGCCTCGCTCTTTGATTTGCGCTCTCCTGCGTTCTCCACAAGGTTTATTATCTTTGATACGGTGCTCTCACCAAACACTTTGGTTGTTCGTATTCTAAGTACTCCGCCAATGTTTATACAGCCTGAGAGTATCTCATCGCCGGCTACCACATTTTTAGGAAGGCTCTCACCTGTGAGAGCGGCTGTATTAAGTGATGACGAGCCCTCCAGAACCACACCGTCAAGAGGAATCTTGTCTCCAGGGCGCACAACTATAACCTCTCCAACTTGCACGTTGTCTGGTGAAACTTGCTGAATAGTGCCGCCGCGCTCCACATTGGCCACATCGGGGCGGATATCCATAAGGTGAGATATGCTGTCACGGCTCTTGCCTTCTGCATAGCCTTCAAACAGTTCTCCCACTTGATAGAATAGCATTACAAACACTGACTCTGCAAACTCCACGCTGCCGCCAGGCATAAAAGCTATGGCAAAGGCGCCCATTGTGGCTATTGACATTAGAAAGTACTCGTTGAACAGGTTGCCGTGGAAAATACCCTCTGCGGCCTCTTTAAGTGTATCATGACCTACTAACAGATAAGGAACCAGATATACAAGCAGAAGCCCCCATACTGGCAGTTCCACTGTGTGTTCAACTACAGCCGCAGCTATAAGCAGAACCACCGTGGCTGCAATAATTATTATCTGTTTCTTACCGCCATGCTCATGATGGTGGTGCTCATGTTCATGATGATGCTCGTGCTCATGTTCGTGTTCGTGATGATGATGTTCGTGTGACATATCTATGCTCTTGTAAAATTTCACGCAAAAGTAACACTAATTTTCTCATCATGGAAATGGAAACAACTACTTTGTCTGTTTAATAGCCTCAAAATCACCATTTATTGGGATTAAAAAGTTGCATCGTTGTAAAAAAAACACTATCTTTGCTTTTTGTAAACCTTAATAACAAATACTTAGGAAAATATGAGAACCAAAACTTTACTTTTTGTCTCAGTAATTCTTGCTACTGTTTTTTCTGCCTGCAAGAAAGATGAATTTAAAAATTTGGAGCTTTCCTTTACAAAAAGCGGTGTCCAGGTTGAAGTTGGGGGAGTGGAGAACTTAAAAGAACTTCTTGTAATAAACCCTCAGAGTCTGGATACTGTTACAGTGCAGTGGAGCGTGGAGGACCCTGCAATAGCAGAGGTCAAAGATGGTTCCATTAAAGGTCTTAAAAAAGGGAAAACCATAGTAACAGCGGCATCACACGGTAAGAGCGCGTCAATTAGTGTGGATGTCACAGAGATACGCATTAAAAGCATTACATTGCCTTCATCTTATCCTAATGCGAATGTCAATGCCCCGTTCGCCCTCTCGGGTATAGAGATTGATCCAAGCGGTGTGAGTCCCAAACGTCTTGTCTGGTCTTGCGAATCTGATAAAGTCACCTTCGAATATAATGAAGAAGACCATTTATGGTATGTGACAGCTACTGAGAGCGGAGATTACACATTGCAAGTCTCTGCTGATGACGTAGAGTCTCAAAGTGTGGTGCTTACTGTTAAGAGAGAAACTAAAGTTATAAAAGAAATAAGACTTAGTGATACGGAACTGACACTCTATAGCGTAGGTACGGAGAAGCGCTCAGCTCCACTTACTTATACCATTTACCCTGAGGATGCCGTTTATAAGGATGTGTTGGTGTCTTATGAAGGTGTTATGACATGTGCTCGCTACTCTGATGGGAAGGTTACCTCCAGGGATGAAGGTGAGGGCGTGGTAACTATAATTTTTCAGCACAGGCAAGCTGACGAAGATGATGTTACAGTAGAAGCGCGGTGCAAGGTTACAGTAGTTAAGTCACCTATAGAAGAGTACCAGGTTCAGCTATCATCCAGTACAGTTACGTACGGAGGTTCTGTTAACGCCAGTATTACAAGCGTAAAGCCTTCTGGAGCACCTACTGGAGATATTACATGGTCTGTAAGCGACCGGTCGTTGGTTACGCTATCCACTACAAAAGGCTCGTCTTGTGTAATAACGAGCAAGGCAAAACAGTCTGGAAAAGTTACAATAACAGCCACCGCACCAAATGGATATAAACAAACAGCTGAACTTACGCTGGCATTCACACCTGTTACGTCAATTAAATTTGCCGATGGTGTTGATAAACAAGATTTGCTCGGTTATGCAGGCAACTCATACTATATCTTTAATGCTGAGGTAACTCCATCTACCGCAACCCTCAATAAGGTGGTTTACACTTCATCGCCGTCAGGACTTACAATTACCGAACAAAGTACCAGAATTAAGATAGACATCCCAGCCGTTTCAACTCTTACAAAATATAAGGTTACTGCAACAGTTGAAGGAGATAACAGTAATAGTACATATTTTTATTTGTATGCAGTGCCCAATGGCTATCTTAATACTATTAAAGTAAATGATCAGACACGATTTGAGTATTTTGGTAAGAGAGACATAATAGAGGCAAAAGATCTCCATACTGGCACGCTGCCGAGTAAGTTCATAAAAATGATATATGTGAGCAGACAGTCTGCTGGCGCCAGGGCTGCCGTTGTGCCGTATGAGACATACAAAGAACTAAAAGAGTATAAGGCTTACGAGTTTGATTATAACAAAATGACTGCTCGTGATCAGATGTGTCATGATATCTTGAACTTGCAGCTGCTTATCTCAGATATGAACGGATTAAAAACAACATCTGATGTGATTAAATGGGATCTGTATTCATCTTTGCAATGTTACGCATATGTTTCAACTGCTGATATAGGGAATAGGTATGTCGTTAATGAGGGAGGAACAATAAATGTTCCTGCAGGGGAGAATGTGTCACTTTACGTGGGATATTATACAAATACCAGTATGGGTGCTTCCGAGTATGAACGGGTCAAGCTTGTGGAAGGTCGTAGCAAGGGAAGCACGTATGTAGTAACTCATTATGGCAGTGATGTAACAAAAGCTGTTACAGGAGATGTAAGGTTTACTATTAAATGGAAATAGCTGGGATTTATTGAATAATGACAATTCAGGACAATGTGGTTTGGGAGGATGGCGAGCGCAGGCTGCACTTTGACGGCGATGTGCTCAAACTGCATTACAAAGATGAGGATTACACCTTTAGCAGCCATGGCTATGAACCAATGGCAATAATATTGAAAGACGGCACGGAGGTGGCGTACATACATAATTCTTTCATCGTGGAGGATGTATGCAAAGCGTTCATTGAGAACCCTAAGTATCTTTGTAGCACTATAACAGACCATAACTATAATGCCAAGCACTTCTGTATGCTGCTCACCACCGCATTGGACTATGGTTTCGAATGGGATATTGACACTCTGGAGAGTAAACTCCGCTTTCAGGAGCGTGAAGTGTGGTACAGTGCAGACGGTATTGAGTTTGGAAAGTACGGCGATGAGATAGATGACAGCATAGATGCTTCAGAACTTGATGAAGATGATGATTTAGAAAACTGCGTTTATGATATTATCTACTTAATGGTTGACGGTAAGGAGTACCGCCTTAAAGACGCCACAATGGACAAGATGAACCAGCTCGGTATTTTTGAACCAGGTAGACGCAAACCAAAGATACGCATCAATGGCACTAAAGGCTCAGTTATTGCCGCATACGCCGCATACTGGCGCAGCGGTAATACATTCACGCCTTTTGGATTCACATGCAATACCAAACAGTTCTGTGATATGATAGCCTACGTCATACGTGACGGCAGGAACTGCTATGAGATGAGTACGCTACGCAAAACATTGTTCTAAATGGAAATTGTTTTACAAATGAAAATAGAAGACACATACATGTTGTTAAGCGTGGGGTAATGGCTGTGTGTCTTACTGATGGCAGGGAGGTTTTAGTGCCTCTTGGACACAAGTAAGATATATTCCGTGAAGGATGTCCTTCATTACTGATTTGCATTATTTACCATAGGCATACATGTAAATATTAACAAGAACGAGGACTGTGCATAGCCCTCGTTCTTGTTTTCGGTGACGTTACTCATAACCATTTCTTATGATTCTGCAAACTGACTTTTCATTATAAAAAGGGATTGCCGTAAGCGGTGGCGCAGCGTAATTTTGCGTTCGTAAAATTTATGCGAATATGAGAAGTACAATTGTAATTTACGGTTCCACAACTGGAACGTGTGAGGCTATAGCAGAGAAAATAGCCTCTAAAATAGGAGCAAGCATACTCAATGTACAAAACCTTGATAGTGATGTTATTTCAAGATATGATAATCTGATACTTGGAACATCAACATGGGGTTGCGGAGAGATGCAGGATGACTGGTATGACGGACTGCCGAAACTCAAAAGCGCAAATCTTAGCGGCAAGACCATAGCCCTCTTTGGCTGCGGCGATGCAGACTCATACGGAGATACGTTTGTGGGCGGTATGGCTGAGATTTATAACGGTGTTAAGGACAGTGGCGCCAAGGTAATAGGTGCAGTTAGTGTTGACGGCTACACGTTCGACGGTTCAGAGGCTGTAATAGACGGCAAGTTCGTGGGCCTGCCGCTTGATGACGTAAATGAGTGTGAAAAGACAGACAGCCGTATAGAGGCATGGTTGGAGCAGATTAAACCAAACTTGTAGCAGTATGTCACATAAATCACTTATTGCAGATGATATGGAGGTTCAAGGAGCATTCTCACCAGAGATGAGGGTGCTCATGAACCACATATACGAGTATAAGAAGGGAGTGAGGAACATGATAATCTTCACCTGCCGCAAACGCTATGAGAGGTTTGCCACCGAGAGACTAAAAAAACAGAACATAGAATACGTGGTGATGCCTGCAGGCAAGGAGAATATCAATATCTATTTTGGCAGACGTGAGTGTATAGGGGCTGTGCGTATGTTTGTTAACCGTCCTCTGCATGAACTCTCCCCTGAGGAGGATTTCATACTTGGCACCTTGCTCGGCTATGACCTTTGCGCCCAATGTGAGCGCTACTGCACACGCAAGTGTAAATGCGGACAAGGGGTGGCATAATAGAAAAGGCTGGCAAGTAATCAAACGTTGCCAGCCTTTTATTATTCTATTCAAGAACGAGGGCTATGCACAGTCCTCGTTCTTGTTTGAATTTGGTTTGGGAGGATGGCGAGCGCAGGCTGTACTTTGACGGCGATGTGCTCAAACTGCATTACAAAGGTGAGGATTACACCTTTAGCAGCCTACGCTATACGCAATGGCAAGAATTGCTATGAGATGAGCTCGCTGCTTAAAAAATAGTGTTTTAACATTATTTATAAGATTTTTAAGTGGTATAAATAAGAAATATAAATACCTGTGCACTCGGTGCCATTTGTGTGGTAATAAAAAATTTAATCAATTAGATATGAAAAAATTGTACTTGAAAAGTGTTTTGCTACTTGTGTTAACACTATTGGTAGGTCTTACATCTTGTAAGAAAGACGAGTTTAAGAACCTAAGTCTATCATTTTCTACATCTAAGGTTGAACTTGATGAGGGTGGCTATGTGAGCCTGAAAAAATATCTGGTAATTCAGCCGTCAAATCTTGATACTATAACTTTGGCATGGAGCAGCTCAGATGAGAGTGTTGTTACAGTAACTCCCAGACGTGGTGACGCAGAAGCTGTTAGTGACGGCACTGCCACCATTACAGTGTCAGCTTACGGTAAATCCGCCTCTGTTAAAGTTGAGGTTTTGCCACTGGCTGTAACTGATTTCAAAATTCCAGGAGCAATAAAAGATATTTTCGTTAATGTACCTCGCCCTATAGAGGGCATTGAGATTACCCCGGGAGGGGTTAATCCTGCACGTATAAGCTGGAGCTGTAAAGATGGTAAGGAGTCTAAAGTTGTATTCCAATATAATCAGGAGGAACATTTATGGTACTTTACCGCAACAGAGGCTGGCACTTACAAGGTAGAAGCAACAATAGATGAGTTTACCGTTTCTTCTGAGTTCACTGTATCTGTAAAGCCTATCACATCGCTTAAACTTAGCGAGGAGTCTATTTCACTTTTAAGTCAAGGAGAGGAGAGACGTACCGCAGATCTTACATATACATTAGAGCCGGAGGATGCCTCATATCAGGAGGTGGAGTGGAGTGCTACTCCAAGTGGTATAATAAACCTTGATAAAGGAAAAATTACAACGATAGATGGCAAGGAGGGAACCGTAACAGTCACCCTCAAACATAAGGCAAAAGCTACAGGTGATAAGGATATAGAAGCCACCTGCAAGGTAGTGGTTACAAAAACGGTTGCTGTTGAGAGTTTTACGTTGTCTGAATCAGAGGTGACATTTGACATAGGCAAAACTTATACATTAAAAGTAAAAGATTTTAAACCCGCTAATGGTGATGTTTCAAAAATTCACTGGGAATCAGACGACTGGAATGTGGTGAGTTTGCATAATGTAGCAGGTTCGTCATGTACGTTGGAAAGTCTTGGAACTGAAACTAAAACTGTTTATGTTACTGCCACAGCACCAAACGGATATGCCCAGAAAGTCAAGGTTACAGTACAAAAGGTTCCATCCACTCTTACTTGGGATGTACCAAATGATATATTATTCTTCACAGGAAAAACATACAAATTACCTGATGCAGTAGTGAACAAAGGTGCTACGATAAATAAAATTGTGTACACAGTGTACACAAAAGATGGCAATGTGGCCTCAGATATGAAGGTAAATGTTGTTTGGGATGGAGTGGAAATAGTAGCTCCTACAAGCATTGCATCCACGTATCCGTACAGAGAATATAAGGTGGTGGCAAAGTGTGATAATTATGAAAAAACTAAAAAAATTACAGTTGTATCAACATCTTATCTTAGCAATTACGTTGAACTTACTGAATATGATACAAACATATTTGGTACGTATAAAACAAAATTGAATATATTTAGTAGTCGTTATTTAAAAGATTATAAATATAATGACTGTATACTTAGTAGTATATACTTCTCTCCTGACAAGCAGGGGTATTACATATTAGAGGGAAATGATTATAAGCCCAATGAAGAATATAGTAAATTGGAATACTACTTTGATGATTTAGATAAGTCTGAAAAAGAGACGGATATGATAAAGGTTATGATGCGATTATATGATTACAATAGAAACAACTATCAAAGTTACAGGATTGACATAAATCTCACGTATTCATTTTTAGGATATGAATATCGATATTCTAATAAAAGTGGTAATATAAAGGCTGGAGAGACAATTACAGTGAATTATATAAACGAGGGATATCTAAAATATTTTGCTCCTGGTGTTAATATTTATCAAATTTATTACTCTGATAATAATAAAACAAAAGATTACCTATCGTCGGGGAGTGTGGGGGGAGAAACATATACTTCAAGTGCAGAACGTACAATGCAGATTAAGATAAGAGATTATGAATCACCGATATATGTAAAATACAAAAAATAGTACAGCGCTTTGAATTAATCCTCAATCACTAATCAATTAGATATGAAGAAATTGTACTTGAAAGGTGTTTTGCTACTTGTTTTAACACTATTGTTAGGAATTACATCTTGTAAGAAAGACGAATTTAAAAACCTTAGCCTCTCATTCTCTACATCTAAGATTGAGGTTGATGAGGGTGGTTATGTGGAACTGAAAAAATATCTTGTAATACAACCTTCAAATCTTGACACCATAACCGTTGAGTGGAGCAGTTCAGATGGAAGTATTGCCACTGTTACTAAAAATGGTGAGGTAGAAGGCATAGAGGGTGGCGCAGTCACCATTACAGCATCTGCCTATGGAAAGTCTGCATCGGTTGAGGTGGTGGTTAAGCCGTTGCCTGTTACTGCCATTAAAATACCAGAAGCAGTGGCTACTATCCATGTGAATGTGCCACACCGTATAGAGGGGGTTGTGATTACTCCGGAAGCGGTGAACCCTAAGCGTATAAACTGGAGCTGCAAAGAGGATGATTCCAAAATCTCATTTCAGTACAATACGGAGGACCATTCATGGTACGTTACCATAACTGAGGGTGGTGACTACAATGTGGAGGCGTCTATAGGCGATATCAAGGCCTCTTCTGTATTTACGGCAACTGTTAATCCTGTAAAATCATTAAGACTTAGTGAAGCAAACATATACCTGCTAAGTCAGGGAGATGATAACCGCACTGCCGAACTAACTTATGAAATAGAGCCGGAGAATGCCTCATACAGGGATGTGGAGTGGAGTGTGACACCAAGCGGCATCATAAATTTTGACAACGGTAAAATTTCAACCATAGATGGTAAAGAAGGTACTGTATATGTGACCATTAAGCATAAGGCGGCTTCGCCTCGTGATAAGTCTGCAGAGGCCACCTGCAGAGTGATAGTCACACAAAAGGTTCCTGTAACGTTTTTTACCCTTACAGATAAAGAGCTTTCACTTGACATAGGCAAGGATGCTTATATAAGTGTTAAGGAATTTCAGCCAGTTAATGGTGACGTGTCTGCAATAAAATGGTCTGTAGATGACAAAACTATGCTATGGTTATACAGTGATAAAGGTCCCAACTGTAAGATAACTGCTATTGGAACAAGGGCTGGAACCGCCACTGTAACAGCTACCGCACCTAACGGTTACGGCTGGAACGTAACGGTTACAGTGAATAAAATAAAGCCTCAGATTGCGTGGGACATGCCTAAAAATCAAATATTTTTTACTGGCAAGACTTACTCTCTGCCTGCAGCCAGAGTAGTAAACAAAGATGCTACAATTAAGGACATATTTTATTTTGTCTATGAAGGTAGCGAGGGATATAGGTTATCCACAGATATAAACATTACCAAGACATCTGACAATAAACTGAAATTCACCTCCTCTGCTATTAGTGGCTGCAAAGACTATAGATTGGTAGCCATTTGTGATGACTCTGAAGTGGCTATTCCTATAACCCTTGTGGCGTCAGATTTCCTACAAAAAAATCTAAACCTCGATGAAACCAATTCGGCTTATTATGGCACTTCCCCTATGGAGCGTACGTTTAAGCCAAATACATATTTGAATACTAAAAATACAGTTGTAAGGGATTTAGTGCGGATTTCTCCAAACAAGACTACGTATTACGCTATCGGCTCTAAAGAAAATTATGATATAAATAAAGAATATAAAGAGTTGACGTACGTATTCAGACCCCTTGCGTCTGGCAAGGATATTACTGAAGCCCTGAAGTTCACCTTGATCCTATATGATTATAATAAAGAGGCTCAAAAGGGAGTGTTTGAAGTAAATATGAGGAACTCCTTTTTAGGCTACCATTATAAAGTGTATGATTATTACACCCCAAATCATGATGCTGGAATGGTGAATGCTGGAGATGTACTTCCTGTTCGTTATGCTAAAAAAGATTGGCAATTTTATGCGCCAAGTGTTGAGTTCTCTCTATTGTATTATGGCGCAGGTGATACTCAATATCTTAAATCTATTAAAACAATAGAAGCTGAAACATACAAAAATGATGAGGCTCGGACTGTTGAAGCCGATGTCAGAGCCGGAGAGGTTATATACGTGTTATATTATCCTTAATCTTCTATCACTATATTACCTTCAGTAAGAGTGACAGCCTCTATAGTGTTTATAGAGGCTTTGTTATATAGTTTGCATACACGTATGTAGTTGTCTGTGAAGCCAAACATCTTTCCGCCTTTCTGGGTGGCCTCCCAAAGCACACTGTGTGTGGTGCCTATGAAACTGTTGCAGAACTCTTTCAGCCTGACTGCTGACCAGTCCATAAGAATTTTTACTCGCCTCTGTTTTTCTGCGGGGGTGTTGCTGTATGGGATTTTTAGCGCAAGTGTGCCGGTGCGCTCAGAGTAGGGGAATACATGGAGCCTTGTTACTGGCAGCGATGTTATAAAGCGGTAACTCTCTTCAAACAGTTCTGGTGTCTCACCTCTCATTCCGGCTATCATATCCACGCCTATAAACGCATCTGGCATCAGCTCTTTTATCTTGTATATGCGTTCTGCAAAAAGAGCGGTGTCATAACGGCGATGCATGAGTTTGAGCACCTCATCACTGCCGCACTGTAGCGGTATATGGAAGTGAGGCGCAAAGCGTTTGTTCAGAGCCACAAACTCAATTATCTCATCAGTGAGCAGGTCTGGCTCAATGGAAGATATACGGAAGCGCTCAATGCCTTCAACCTCATCAAGCTGCTGAATGAGCTGGAGGAAGGTCTCTCCTGTATGTTTGCCAAAGTCTCCGATGTTAACACCCGTTAGAATTATCTCCTTTCCTCCGTGATGTGCCACATCTTCTGCCATTTTCACCACTTCTGCTATGGTTCCGCTGCGGCTGCGGCCACGGGCGAACGGAATGGCGCAGTATGTGCAGAAGCAGTCACAGCCGTCCTGAATTTTAAGGAAATGGCGTGTGCGCCCCTCGCTCGACACGGCAGGGTGGAATGGGGTGAGGCGCTTTGTATCTGAAACAATGATTCTGTCGCTGTCATTATGAGATTCTTCGGCCAAGGCCTCAGAATGACGAAGGGATGATAACAGAAACTTGTCATTTGCTCCTAAAACCAAATCCACACCTTCAATTTGTGAAATCTCCTCAGATTTCAGCTGGGCGTAACAGCCGGTCACTATAATGTAGGCATCGGGGTATTTACGGTGAATCTTATGTATGAGCTGACGCCCCTTGCGGTCTGCTGCGTCGGTTACCGTACAGGTGTTTATTACGCACATATCGGGCACATCGGAGGCTGAGGCTTTGGTATAACCTGCCTCATAAAGCCTCTTTGCCAGATAAGATGACTCCGCAAAGTTCAGCTTACAACCCAATGTGTAAAACGCTACTTTCATCTCAGTTGTAAATTCACTGCAAACTTACAACTTTTGTACCACCAATACAAATTTTTACTAATTTTGCAGTTTGTAAACCTGAGTAACCAATATTATGAATAATATGAGAACTAAAACTTTACTTCTTATCACTATCATTCTTGCCACTGTTTTCTCCGCGTGCAAGAAGGATGAGTTTAAGAATCTGGAACTTTCCTTTACAAAAGGCAGCGTGCAAGTAGAGGAGGGCTGGGATGTGAGTTTGAAGAAACTTCTTGTGATTAACCCTCAGAATCTGGACACTATAACGGTGCAGTGGAGTGTTGAGAACCCGGAGATTGCAGAGATAACAAAAAACGGCCTCCTTACCGGATTGGCATCTGGCAGTACAACTGTCACCGCCTCATCACACGGTAAAAGCGCCTCTATAACTGTTGAGGTTACGGAAATTGATATTACTGATATCACTGTGCCGGAATCATATCCTGATGTTATTGTAAATGATCCATTCGCCCTTACTGATGTTACTATTGAACCTTATGGTGTAAGCCAGAAACGTCTTGTATGGAGTTGTGAGTCAGACAAGGTAAGTTTCAACTATGATGAGGAGAAACATCAGTGGTATGCTACAGTAACTGCGAGTGGCAACTATACTCTTAAAGTGGGTGCTAATGGTATTGAGCCTAAAAGTGTGGAGTTGACAGCTAAAGTGGTGTTGATGAATACGCTTTCAATTACTAATGGTTCATCATTATCACTTCTTAGCACAGGCCGTGAGAAACGTTCCGTTGCGCTGGGCTATACCTATAAGCCTATAATTGTGTCATATTACACTGTGGAGTGGAGTGTTTCAGGTGATGACTGCATAGATTTTGATGAAGGTCGGGTTTTTACTAAAGAGGGTAAGGAGGGTGTTGCAATTGTGACTCTCAAGCACAAGAAGGAGGCTCCGGAAGATGTTGAGAGAACTGCGCAGTGCAAGATTATTGTTACTAAGAAAACACAGGTGGAGTCATTTGATATTCAAATGTCAAGCACTTCTGTTAAGCCAGGTAACTCAGTTACCGCTACTATTGTTAAAATACAACCGTCAGGAGCGCAAGCTGATAATGTGGCATGGTCTGTTGACAAGCCTGCGTTGGTCACACTGTCCAGTTCAACGGGAGCATCTTGTAAAATAACGGCTAAGAATAGTAAGGCTGAAACGGTTAAACTGAAAGCGGTAGCTCCAAATGGATTTAAGAAGGAGGTGGAAATTACGCTGACGTATACACCTGTTACATCAATTAATTTCCCTGAGAGCATAGACAAGAAGGAGGTGCTTTGTTACGCTGGCCGTACGTATACTTTCAGCAAGGCTGAAATAAAACCAGAAGATGCAACATTGAATAAGGTTATATATTCTTCATCGCCTGAAGGGGTGTCAATTACGGAAAAAGGGAATGGTCTACAGTTTATAATCCCAAATGTTACGTCTCTGACAAAGTATACTATTAATGCTAAAGTTGATGGTGACAACACCAAGAGTACATACTTTACAATCTACGCTGTGCCAAACAACTATTTGGAGTCCATTAAAAAGAGTAGTTATTCTACGTTTGGTTACTTTGGGGCTAGTGAGAGTATAAAACCTAAGGATTTATATAAAAGTACTACACTACCTTCAAAATTCTTTCAACTGATTTACTCAGGTAAAAGTTCTGATGCCACTACAGCCGCTACGGTGCCAGTGAAAAGTTATACTAGCGGAGTGTTCTATGACTCTTATGAGGTTGATTACAACAAGGTGCCGAAGGGTAATAAATTGTATAAGGATGTGGTGTACCTGCAGTTGGTGATTTCTGATGTTAACGGAGTTAAGACAACGTCATCTGTTATTGACTGCTATTTGCATTGTTCTTTAGTTTCTTATGTATATACCAAGTCTTATGAGGATTATAAAACCGAACATGAGACAAAAGACGGAGCCACTATAAATGTAAAGGGTTACGATAGTTACGGAGAGGCTCTTCATCTTATTCTTTACTATTATGTAGATAGTTCTGGCGCTAGTACTACACATCGAACTTTTGAGTCAATTACTGGACACAAAAAGGGTTCCACATATACTGTGACACTTTACGGTAGTGACGCAACTAAGTCTGTTACCGGACAAACCAAGTTTACAATTAAATGGAAATAGTAAAAAGAGGAGGGTGACTAAAAAGTAAGATTTAGTCACTCTCTTCTTTTTGCAGAAAGTTTGTCATTATAAAGGGAAGAGACCTGTCGCTACAGGCCTCTTCTTTGATTATTTAGTTGATTTTCAACTAAATATGTTTGGAATATTGCGGGATTTTTCTTAAATTTGTGTTGCAAAAAAAATAAATCGCGGACAAACCCCACACCCCAAAACTATGGCAAAGATAACATTTAAAGATTACAATCCAAACGACAATCTTCTTTTTCCTAACTGCATAGGAGATTTTATACCGAAGAATCACAAGGCGAGGTTGGTAAGCGCAATCATAGACAATCTGGACATATCCGAGCTGTTGTCAGGCTACAAGGGAGGCGGGGCCAGCAGCTACAACCCACGGATGCTATTAAAGGTCATAGTGTACAGTTATCTTAACAACGTTTACTCAGGCCGCCTCATGGAGCGTATGCTGAGCGAGAATGTTGTGTACATGTGGCTGTCAGGCATGAACCGTCCAGACTTCAGGACCATCAACAATTTTAGGGGCAGCCGCCTTAAAGGGGTGTTTGAAGGGCTGTTCACCCAGATAGTTGAGCTTCTGCATAAGGAGGGGTTGGTATCATTGAATGTCCAGTATGTGGACGGGACTAAGATTGAGTCGGCGTCAAACAAATACACATTTGTATGGAAGCGGTCCACAGAGACCAACCAAAGAAAGCTCAGGGAGCGGGTCGGCAAAGTGTTGTCTGAGGCGGAAAAGATAATCGAGTCAGAGAACACGTCTTCAGAACTGCCAGAGATGACATCGGAGGCCGTGGCGGAAAAGACGGACAAGATACTAAGAACGATGGACGAGAAAGGCATATCAAGAAACAGTGCCGAATACAAGGCCGTCAAAAAGGTGAAGGACGAGTCTGTGGAGAAGCTCAAGGAGTACGAGGACAAGCTGGACATACTTGGAGAGAGGAACAGTTACAGCAAAACAGATCACGATGCCACGTTCATGAGAATGAAGGAGGATGCTATGAACAACGGGCAGACCAAGCCAGGGTACAATGTCCAGATATCCACCGAGAACCAGTACATAACCAACTATGGAATATACCAGACGCCAGGAGACCAGGGCACCCTTAAGCCTCACCTTGAATCATTCGAGCAGAAATACGGAAAGCAGAGCATGGATGTGGTGGCTGACTCAGGATATGGGAGCGAGGAGAATTATGAATATCTGTTAGGCAAGGGCATCACTCCGTATGTCAAGTACAACATGTTCCATAAAGAGCAGAAGCGTGACTTCGTCAAGAACCCGTTCCTGCCGGAGAACATGTTCTACAATGAATCAGACGACTACTATGTATGTGTCATGGGACAACATCTGACCCATATAGGCAACAAGACAGAAACGTCAGACAGGGGGTACGTTCAACACTACAAACTGTATATGGCAAAAGACTGTAGCGGATGTCCTCTGAAAGGGCTATGTCACAAAGGCAGTGGGAACAGGGTCATAAAGGTAAATGAACAATACAGAAAATATAAGCAACTGGTCAAGGGACTGCTCCTAAGTGAGCAAGGTCTTAAACATAGAAGTAAAAGGCCTATTGAACCGGAAAGCACATTTGGAGATATAAAATACAATCACGGGTTCAAAAGGTTTAGACTAAAATCTATGCAAAAAGTAACTGTTGAGTTTGGATTGATTGCGACAGCTCATAACATAAGAAAGTACATAAAAAGCAAGAGTGCACAATAGAAGTGGTCGGCGAGAAGCATTAGGTGGCTATCTTGACTTCAAAGAGCCAATTTGTTCCGATTTTTTGAAGATACAGATACATTTTCTGAAAGATATTGATTTTAGGGGAGTAATAAAGATAAGAAAAAGAGAGTGACTAAATTTTACTTTTTAGTCACCCTCTTCTTTTTTTACCTTTGTTTTAATTTGTATATCGGTCTGTCACCCCATTCACTCTTGTACATAAAGCCGTATGTGATGGCGGCTGCTATAGTACCTATCAAGGCGCCTAAAAGTGTGTCTTCCAGGAAATGGCAGGATAGGTATATGCGTGAATACGCCACGCCTATGCCAATGATTAGGAACGCAATCTGCCAGCCTTTGTGTTTTGGTGGAAGCAGGGCTGCAAGGCACGCCATAAAGGCGAACGCCGCTGATGTATGTCCGCTTGGGAAGGAGTTATATCCGCCAGGGATTTGATACCCGATGGAGGCTGCAGTGTCTGTCCACCAAGTCATATAGGCGTTGAACCTGTCATATAAATCAAGGTTTGATGCGAATGCGCTCTGGTCCCAGTCTGTCCAATGGCTAAGAGGGCGAGGATGAGCATGCAGGTATTTAAGTGGCTGGGTTATAAGAGCTGCCACACCCTGTGATATCAGAATGTATAGTCCTGAACGAAACCTGAATACCATTAGCCCCGCAGCAAATAAGCATGGTATGGCGCCTCCGGTGTGAGTGAAATAGCTAAGCACAACGTCAGCCCAGTACTCATGAGATGCGTTAAGCATAAGGTGCGCCTCAATCTTACCGTTCTCAAAATAGAACAGCCCCATAATAAATACAAAGAGCAAAGTCCCTGACAGAAACAGAATATTCTCACGAAGATATTTTTGCAGCGCTGATTTCATATTAATCCTCACGTGTTAAGAACTTAACCACAATTTCAGCAACATCTTTGTAGTGCCCGTAGAACAGATGTTCGCAGTTGCTTAGCTTATGATACTCGCTCTGTGGAAGCAGAAGATGATACGTTTCTGAGTCTGTGTATGGTATTAGCCAGTCATCATCGCCGTGGATTAAGCATACACGTCCTTTGTATGGCATTGCAAGCTCATAGAGTGGCATATCGCGGAGCGTGGTTATAAACTCACCTCCAAGGATAGAGTTGTTCCATACGGCCATCTCTTTTGGCGGGTTATGGGAGTCAAACTCCGCTCCCCAGAATTTTCCGCTTAGAATCATATTCCTGACAGAAGGGGCTGGAGCCAGCATAACTACGTTCTGTATGCTGTCTTTGCCTAATTCAGCAGCCAGCATTGGTGCTTCAGCACCACCAAGCGAGTGCCCTATTAGAGTATAGTCTAGTGCATAATCAAATCTTTTTCTTACCCAGCGATACACACATCTGAGGTCATCCATCTCCTTGGGTACGGTCATGTCTTTAAACTCGCCGTCGCTCTCGCCTTGTCCGTTAAAGTCAAAACGGATAACAGTGAAGCCGTCATGACACAGGGTGTCTGCGAGCATGCGGTGCAGGCTGCTATCCTTTGAGCCCTGGAATCCGTGGACTATAATTGCCACTCGGCAAGGCATTTGTCCAACGGACACAGGACGGTCCACTATTGTATGCAGTCTGCCTACTGCTCCCTGAATGTAAAGTGTGTCTGATGAACCTCCGAAATAGGTTCCTGTGCCGGTCCAGTCCATGTCATCAGACTCTTGATTGCTTGTGCAGGCGGTGAACGCCAATGCCGCAATTAGTGCGATTAAATAAATTGTTCGTTTCATGTTGTCTTTATTTTCTTCCAAAATCCGCTGGAATTTCCCCCCAAGCATCAGTGTCCCACTTACGGATGGGGGTGGTGTAGGTGTTCTCCTGGAGCCACTTCTCTGCGGCGGCAATGCGCTCAAACACCTTCTGATTGTTTGGATTTGGAATTATTTTAGTGTTACATTTTTTCTTCTTCACCCAGCTCTGAGCCGTCACGGAGTCAGAGTAAATTATTATATCGGTGAGCCCTTGCTTCTTTATAAGCGCAAGACCGTGCACTATGGCAAGAAACTCTCCAATGTTGTTAGTGCCGCATTTGTAAACTGGGCTTTGGAAAATAACCTCGCCCGTTTTCACATAAACGCCTCGATACTCCATATCGCCGGGGTTACCGCTGCATGCTGCGTCAACAGCAAGGGCGTTCTCCTCAAACTTGCCTGCAGGCTGCTTGGCTTTTTTTGCGGCTGAATGTGCTGCGCCTCCGTGCAGGTGTTTCTTATAGTCATCATGATAGGCCGCCTCGGCACTCTCCCTGTCAGGAAAAGATTTGTACTTGGCGCCTTCAAACCCGTCAACCTGCTCCTTGCAGGCATCCCATGTGCCAAACACTCCAGTAGCGCGTCCAACCCATACCACGTAGTATTTTGGATGTTTGCTGTATGTCTTGCCTGCCATATAAAGTATGTTTAAGAATTCAGCTGCAAAAATATTAAATTTTTTAACATTTTCAAGCGTGTAGTAAGCAAAATTTTTCGTAACTTTGCGATTGTATTTGAAAATCATCTTAATAAAACTTAAAAAACTAAATCGTATGAAAAAATTACACTTGCCCTTGGGTGTGTTAAAAGCTCTATGTATAGGGCTTGTCACAGCGCTAACAATCCCATTATGGGCTACCACAGAGTTTGAGAACAACCGTACAGACTTCCGTGATGAGTCTATCTATTTTGCCATGACCACTCGTTTCTATGACGGTGATCCAAGTAACAACACGCAGTGCTGGGATGCCCAGAACTATAATACGGGAGATCCCGCCTGGCGTGGTGATTTCAAAGGTCTTATTGAAAAACTTGACTATATTAAGGCTTTGGGTTTCACCGCTATATGGATCACACCTATAGTTGAGAACGCTTCTGGCTATGACTATCACGGCTATCATGCTCATGATTTCTCAAAGGTTGACCACCGTTATGAGAGCGCCGACGTAACACTTGAGACACTTGTTGACGCCTGCCACGCCAAAGGTATTAAACTCATTGTTGACATTGTGCTTCAGCACACTGGAAACTTTGGTGAGGCTAACCTCTGCAAGGAGTTCACCCGTAACTGGAACAAGTCACAGTGTATGATAGATGAGTGTATGGAACCATACACCAAATCGAAAGGCGGCAAACTTCCAGACAACTATCTGAGCCTGCCCGGCGGACAGCAGTACTCCGCACGTCTCTCCTTAATGAAGAACACCACAGGCACTAACCTTGATACTAAGAACTACTGGCATCACTATGGTAACTTTAACTGGGATGACAACTCACGTTGGTTCGCCCAGATTGCAGGTGACTGTGTTGACCTTAACACAGAGCATCCAGATGTGTATAACTATATAGCTAAATGTTATGAGAGCTTTATTAAACTTGGTGTTGATGGTTTCCGTATAGACACCGGCGGTCACATACCTCGTCTTACATTTAACAAGGCGTTCCTGCCTAGGTTTAAGGAGTACGGAGAGACATACAAGAACAAGCGTACTCTTTATGGTAAGGTTCCTGCAAACCAGGCTCCATTCTTTATGTATGCTGAGGTTTGTGCACGTTATGGTAATATTCACTACCGTGAGCACCCTGCACTCTCTTGCTACTACTATACTTGGGCGGAGAGCAAGGACTACCCTTGGACAGAGGATCCGTCGGAGTTTTACAATTACTATGCTCCAGAAGGTGATAATTGTGACGCTACCACAAACTGGAAGTCTTGCTGGCAGCAGTGGACAGATGATAAGGATAATATATCGTCACAACCTAAATCAAATAACGCATTGCTCAACGGTACGTGACATACGTTGATTCTCATGACTACGCACCAAACGGTGCTCCAGAAGACAAGCGTTTCTCACAGGGTGAGCAGGCTTGGGCAGAGGATTTGGCCCTGCTGTTTACATATCGCGGTATTCCATGTATATACTATGGCTCTGAGATTCAGTTCCGTGCCGGAGCCCCTATAGACAAAGGTCCAAATTGTCCGTTAAGTGAGACGGGACGTGCATACTTTGGCGGTTACATAAAGGGTAGCGCAAATGTAACAGACTTTGGTGTTTATTCTGGTGCTACAGGCAATATGGCAAAAACCCTCAGCCACCCTCTTGCTCAGCACATTCAGCGTTTGAACCTTATCCGTCAGGCTGTTCCTGCACTGCGTAAAGGTCAGTACAGCCGTGAGGGCTGCAACGGTTCATTCGCATTCAAACGTCGTTACACAAATGGCAGCACAGACAGCTTTGCCCTTGTTTGTATAAATGGTGGAGCCACATTCTCAGGTATTCCTAACGGTACTTATACAGATTGTGTCACCGGCGATGTTAAGAATGTAACTAACGGAACTCTCTCTGCATCGTGCAGTGGACGTGGTAATATGCGTGTATATGTGCTGAACGGTCCTGGCAAGATAGGTGAGGATGGCAAGTATATGTTTGCATCGTCGGCTAAGAACATTCCAGACCCAACATGGGACGGCACAGAGGAGGAGAAAGCCACAAGCGGAGGCACATGTGAAAAAATTGTGTCACCTGTTGTTACTATGAGCCCTGCAAGCGGAGCTAATGTGGGTGTTAATGGTAAGGTTACCCTTACAGCTTCACGTGGTACAATCTATTACACTACAGACGGTTCAACTCCTTCTGCAAGCTCTACAAAATATACCAGCCCTATTACAATTAGCGTAAACAAGACTGTTATAAAGGCTATTGCAATAGACGGAACTGAGACATCAAGTGTGGCCACGGGTACATACTATACACATGAAATGCCAGTGGTTACATTGAATCCTACTGGTGGTTACGTAGGCCAGGGCGGTAAAGTTACACTTAGCTCTAATGTTGAGAATGCCTCCATATATTACACTCTTGACGGTTCTGACCCAACTACAAGTTCCACAAAATATACATCGCCCGTGGCAATTACTCAGAATCAGACCGTTCTTAAGGCTGTGGCAGAGTATCAGGGAGACCTCTCGGAGATTGTATCGGGTAAGTTCCTGACAGAAAAGCCTGCTGGAATTACTGTTGAGTTCCAGGCTCCTTCCAACTGGTCTAACTGTAACTTCTATGCTTGGAATGACAATGATGGTGAGTTCCTCGGAGCTTGGCCTGGCAAGGCTGCTGAAAAGGATGGGGTTACAGGACGTTATACCATGACTATTGACGTGGATGATTCCAAACGCCCTATCAATATCATATTCAACAATGGATCAGAACAGTCAGCTAATATAATGGATCTCACAGAAGATGAATATTGTTATGACGCAACAGGCATGAGTGGTAAGTTCACGCCACGGGCGTGTGGTGAGCAACCATCTGATAATTCAATTCAGATTGGGCTCAAGAAAAGTAATTTCTACGCCTCCACCACTCCAAATATCCACTACTGGAACAATGGCACATCTGGTACAAATTGGCCAGGAGAACAGATGAAGTCACAGGATGAAAACTGGTGGTACTATAATGTGCCAACTTCTAATGGCGTCTGCAATATTATTTTCAATGGTAATGGTGTTCAGACTGGCGATATTGAAAACATATCTTCTAAAACGTGCTATGAGATAAGTGCCGATGGTAAAGGATACACAGTGGTTGATTGTTCAGGCCTTCTAAACGCAGATGAGGCTCAGGCTAACGAGACCAAGATAGAGGCTTATCCAAACCCAACCACAGGCTGGGTGACAGTGGAGGCAGACAAGGAGATTTCTTCAATAAAGGCTCTCAGCACTTCTGGCGCCGCAGTAGCTGGCAGCAATGGTGCAGAGATTAACCTTTGTGGTGCTGCAGCAGGACTTTACCTGCTTGGCATACAGTTTGAGGATGGAACAGTAGGTTTCACAAAAGTTATCAAGAAGTAATTTTCTTTTCAAACAAAAATAGCGGGAGACTGTTTCAGCCTCCCGCTATTTTATTAAATTTGCAATAAAATTCATGTAATATGTACATAGAAAAGATAAAATCCCCGGCTGATATAAAGGGGCTCGGTATTAAAGAATTGAAAACAGTTTGTGATGAGGTTCGTAATGCTGTACTTAACCGTGTAAGCAAACATGGTGGTCACGTGGGGCCAAACCTTGGTTTTGTGGAGGCTACAGTGGCGTTACATTATGTTTTTAACGCACACAAGGATAAGTTTGTTTTTGATGTCTCCCACCAATGCTACCCGCATAAAGTTCTTACAGGCAGAGCGTCAGGATTTCTTGGTGATGTGGATGATATGAATGCCATAAGCGGTTATTCTTCGCCTGCGGAGAGTCCGATGTATGATAATTTTGAAGTTGGACACACATCCACCTCCATAAGCCTTGCCACAGGGCTTCAAAAGGCTCGTGATGTAAAGGGCGGCGATGAAAACATTATAGCTATTATAGGTGACGGCTCTCTGTCTGGCGGAGAGGCATACGAGGGGTTAAACGAAGCATCGGAGCTTGGAACCGGAATAATCATCATTGTAAATGATAATGAAATGAGCATTGCAGAGAATCATGGCGGACTCTATAAGAATCTCGCATTGCTGCGCTCCACACAAGGAAAGGCGGAATGTAATATTTTTAAGGCTCTTGGCTTTGATTATAAGTATCTTGAGGAGGGTAATGATGTTGAGAAACTAATAGCGTTATTCAGTAGTGTAAAGGGGGCGGATAAACCTACTGTGCTTCATATACACACAGAAAAAGGTCATGGTTTTGCTCCGGCCACTGAAAACAAGGAGGCGTGGCATTGGGGTATGCCATTTGATGTAAATACTGGTGCGCCTCTTGTTGAGCGTTATGGCAGTGAGAGTTATGAACAGCTTTTCAGTGAGTTTATGCTCTCTGAGATGAAAAAGGATCCAACTCTTATTGCTGTAACAGCGGGAACACCGGCCGCAGCCGGTTTCTCCAAGTCAAAGCGTTTGGAGGCTGGTGCCCAGCATCTGGATATGGGTATTGCTGAGGAGCAGGCTTGTGCAATGAGTAGCGGTATGGCAAAAGGCGGCCTAAGGCCTGTTTGGACTGTGTATAGCACATTCATTCAGCGAACATACGATCAAATTGCTCAAGACCTCTGTATCAACTCAAATCCTGCTGTGATAAACGTGATGTGGGGTGGGTGTGGCACAATGAATGATATTACACATATCTGCCTGTTTGACATACCAATGTTGTGCAGTATCCCTAATCTGCTCTATTTGGCTCCTGCTACATGTGAAGAGTATTTTGCAATGCTTCGTTGGGCTATTCGTCAGGATATGAAGCCAGTGGCAATCAGGGTGCCAAGTAACGGAGTAAATCATGCATCGGAGAGTGTGGATGAAGAGTATGGTTATGAACCTGCATATAAAATCACACGCCAAGGTTCTTCTGTGGCTATAATTGCTGCCGGAAGTTTCTATCAGAAAGGTGAGAAGGTGGTTGAACTGCTATATCAGCAGGGCATAAATGCTACTCTTATCAATCCGCGGTATCTGTCTGCTCTTGACACAAAAACACTTGATGCGCTTAAAGCAGACCATTCACTTGTTGTTACGCTTGAGGACGGCTGCAAGGATGGCGGTTTTGGTGAGCGCATAGCGGCATACTACGGCACATCCGATATGAAAGTTTTAGTGGGTGGCATAAAAAAAGACCTGTATGACCGTTTTGACCAGCAACAACTTCTTTCAGATAACCGTCTGCTTGATGAACAGATTGTGGAGGATGTGCTTGGGCTGCTATAAATTTGCAGTAAACGTATCTTTAAAGGGCTTGAAATTGCCGTTAGGGTTATTTCGTGAACTGATAATAAATATTATGGAAGAGTATCTACCCTTAATAAATGAAAAAGGAGAGGTTATAGGCAAGGAGCTGCGCAGTGTGTGCCACGGCGGCAGTTTCCTGCTTCATCCTGTAGTTCACTTGCATGTGTTCAACAGCAAGGGTGAACTATATCTGCAAAAGCGCTCCGCAAATAAGAAACTTCTGCCTCTTAAATGGGATACTGCAGTAGGTGGGCACGTTGATTACGGTGAGACCATAATGGAGGCTTTACTGCGTGAGACACGTGAGGAACTTGGCATCGTTGGTGCTGAGATACACCCAATGTTTACATACCCGTTCCGCTCACAAACGGAGTATGAGATGGTTAATGCCTTTTATACAATCTATGACGGCGTTATAACCCCTGATAAAGATGAGATAGCTGAAGGTCGTTTCTTTACCATAGAAGAGCTAAATAACCTGCTTACATCCCCAGACCTAACCCCGAACTTCAAACAGGAGTTTCCAAAAGTATTAGAGGCACTGCCGTTCTTAATGAGTTGATATTTGTAGATGCCATGGTCAGTGATAATAACGATGATGTCAAGCAACAGCTCTCTGAAATGGAAAAAACTCTACAGGAGATAAAAGACAAGCTTAATGCATAAACATAATCTATAACTGCAAAGCGAACCGCATAAAACAGTCTGCTTTATATGTTAATATAAGAATCCAAACATCCATAGCGGAATTTGGTTTTCGTATGCGTACTCTATGCCGTCTTTGACAATGTAGCCATTGGTAACGCTTTCTATTTGCTTCTTTCCTTTGTTACGTCCACCTACTTCAAATGTCATGTTGTTGATTTCAAAATCTGATACCGGTGATTCATATACATCATATTTGGCGGCCCTTGCCCAGCACAGAAAGATGCTTTCACGTATAGAACCTGTGTTGGCTGTGTTCTCTGCCAGTACATTGGCTATGTTAGGGTTGTGTAGGTAGAGTTTATCCATCTTTCTGAGAATAGCGTTTCCTGTGGCTTTCATCCTCAGTATGGATATCAGTTCCGCCTTTTCAAGGTATTCTAAATATTTTGGCAACTCATTCCTGTTAAGGTTCAAGTCACGTTCCATATCAGAGAAGTTGATTTTTACAGGAACACTTTGTGATAGATAATACATCAGTTTTTTTAGTTTTTGAGTGGCGGCGATAGTCATTTTTGCGTATTTGGGTATATCAACAGAGACGGTCGTGTTGATAACCTGCCTTAATCTCGCTTCAAATTCTAATTCTATAAAGAAAGGGTAGCATCCTTTATGTAAATATTCCTCAAAATATTTTAGAGGCCTCTCATCGCCGTATGGGAAATCAACTTTACCCGATAATACCTCCTGGAGCGTGGAAACTCTAAGTGACCAGCCGTTACGTATATTAAGAAATTCGCGCAATGACCATACGGGCAAGTGATATTGTACGACTCTGCGGCTTAAATCAGCTCCGCCTTGTTCTAAATCAAGAATTGAACTGCCTGAATAAACTACTTTAAGAAGAGGGACTTGATCATATATTAATTTGATTTCATGGCTCCAATTATTGTATTTGTGAATCTCATCAACATATAGGATTCTACCTCCGTGTGAATAGAAGTTTTTTGCAAGTTCTAATATGGTGTGAGCTCCAAAATATATGTCATCCGCCTGTACGTACAATACTTCACTTATATTATCCTGCAGTTTTATATGTTGTAGTATAAGCGTTGACTTTCCAACGCCTTTTTGCCCTAAAATTCCAATAATTCGGCAGTCCCAATTTATTTGATTGTGGTGCTCTCTTAAGAATTTTGTTGGGGTAAGTTCCAACTTTGATTTGAATTGCTCGATAAGTGCTTGCATAGTTTTATCCTATATTTTCTGCAAATATACATATTTTGCTATAAAGTTGTAGCAGAAAATAAATAAAATTGCTATGAACTTGTAGCAGAAATTATCAAAAACTGCTATGAGTTTGTGGCAAAAACCTCTTTAAAGGGTTTGAAGTTGCCGTTTGGGTTGTGAGCCTGATGGGCGTTAAAGTCATCTATTACGGCAAATATTATGCGGCGGTATTTGTTTTTGAACTCTGGTTCTGCTAATACCTGCTTGAAGAGCTCTGCAACCTGCTCTGGCGGGTTGTGGAACGCTCCGCAGCCTAATGCGCCAAGCACAAGACTATCTTTGCCGTGGCGCAGTCCAAGGCGCAGTATGGTGCGTATCTTGCATCGTATGGTTTCTGCTATCTGCGGCATGAAAAGCCCGTTATCATCAAGGTCTGGATTGTTAACGCCCGCCACGCTTATAACGTCTATCTTAAATGGTGTATCAAGCAGCTGGTAGCGGTTGTCTTCCGTGTCTTTAATGACCATTACGTCAGGCGTGTAGATGCCGCCGTAAGTATGATCCATAGGGTAGTGTTGTGTGGCTGTGGGCAGACCGTATTTGGCTGGGTACTCCCCATAGCAGAAAATTGAACGGTGTAGAGATGTGCGGCGGCAAAGGTTCTCCTCCTGCGCTCCGCTGCCGTTTACCACGCCTCCGCCTGGAGTGTGGCGGCTTGCCATATTCAGTACGGCAGGGTGGTAGCCGTTATCTATCAGATATTTTGCGGCGATAAGGCAGTCTATGTTCACTACACTTATCTGTGTGCCCTCTTGTAATGCTGGTATGTCGTTTACATCAAACACATCTTTGTTTGTGTAGAATACAGTGCCATCTGTTGTGCCGTCCGTAACAGGTACTTCCACCTTATCTCCAAAACGGTTTTCATAATAGCCTCTCTTGCAGCACTCCACTGTGTCATCAAACACCCGTACCCGCATCATGCGTTTCTCTGTGTAACTCTGCTGAGGCTTGCATTGCATCAGGGTTTTGCGGTTCTGGTACTCCGCATATTTTCGTTCAAGATAGTTGTCGGCCATGATATTTTATTTTGCTGCAAAGTTACCGCAAAAATCTATAATAAACAAAGACCGGCTCGTGCTGCCGGTCTTTATTCATTATATGTGGCTATTGTTAGTCTTTGAACTTGGCGCAGATGAACTCGCGGTTCAGGCGGTTTGTGGCTCGCATTGCCAAACTCCCGCTCCTGGCTCCTCTTGTTGACTCGAGGCAAGCTGCCTGAACGTACGTCCCGCCGTCTGTTATCTGGACAAACTCAGCCTTGCCCACCTGCGGCTCTGAGGCGTAGCGTGACTTATACTCGTAGAACTTCCATGTTGGCTTGCTATATGACACCTTGTGCATTTGGCAGTATGTCACTATGCTTGTAACTTCTTCCTTTGTCATCATAACTTTTGTAATGCTTTGTTATGACGCAAAGTTCAGCCTTTATCTTCACCCTTGCAATACGTGGTTTGCCGTATGCTTACCGTTCATCTTCCATGATTTTAAGCCAGATGAGTTGTACCTGATTCTTAGCAACTGTCTCTCAAAATATAAAGTTACAATCAGCAAACCGGCAGAAGTACATTTGCGCAAGTATATTGACACTTTGAACTCCAGTGTTGACGCAGGTGCACGTACTATGAAACTAATGGCACGCACCATCTATCAAAAAGTAGTTCTGCGTGAGAGCGGTTTGGCGCAGCCTCCTAAAAACCATCAAGTGTTGCTCACTGATGTTGAGACACTCAAGTGGAATAACCGTAAGGGTAAAATTGGCTACTGATTATCAGTTAAATCTTTAGTGTCATTGGAGCGGCATCATTGCCTAATGCCGCATTACCAAGGCAATCAATACAAATCAGTCTGTTGTGTTCACTGATTTTGCTGCATTGCGTATGGCCGAATACCTGGATATATGCGGTGCCTTCAAACAAATTGTGCTTTTCCAGTGCCCACGGCCTCACCCATAGCGGAGACTGTGTAGGGCTATCCTGATCATAAGGGAAAGTCCCGTTAGCCTGAACGGAAAAGGCGGCTCTGTTCAAGTCCCACAGATTGTTGATGTCTTGTGCCACAGAAGAGAGCTCCTGTCCATGGTAGGCCCCGAACCATTTCATATACCAGTATCTGCTCACGCCGGCATGAGTCACCAGGTATTTATCCCCAATGCTATACGCAATGCCTGAAAAGTAGCAGCTGTTCTCCTCAAGTGCTTCCCCTATAGCATCGGCATTTTCATAATCAAAACGGCTGTATCTTTCCCTTAACTCATTACGTAGCAGGTAGTGCAGTTCATGGTTGCCCCATAATAGCACTGTGTTCTCATGGTGCTGCTTTTTGTAACTCACTATCTCCGTAAAGTTACGCATACACTCTTCAAACGGTATTCTGCGAGTATAAGGGTCAAAGAAATCCCCTATAAACACATTAATAAGCGTGTCATCTACCAGTTGCTTCCAGATGTCCCGCCCGTGAATATCCCCAATAATATTGTGACTAATTTGATTCATGTCCGGCGGCAAAGATATAAAAATATCTAAGCTTTGCCATAATTATTGGTTATCTAAATTTGTTTTAGTTTCAGGTTCTGTATCTGTTATTATTTCTGTTTCAGACTCTTTTTCTGAATTGTCTTCTGCCTCTGTCCCCGATTCTACTTCCGCTCCTGCTTCTGGCTCGACTTCCGTTCCCTGCTCAATATCCGTTCCCTGTTCACCTTCCGCTTCTGCGTCTTCCTCATTATTGTCTGTAATAATCGTAAATTCAGGTAGTGGATAGTTCTTGTATTCAGGGTCAATATTCCGGCACTGGTTCCATATCTCATTTCTTGCAGCAATAGCAGGTTGGAGACAGTAGGTGTTATACAGCTCTTTGAACAATTTCAAATCATCATCATTCAGTTCGTCAAGATTCTGTATGTGAGGGAATAGCAGTTTGCAGTATGCTGTAGCCACCCTGCTTACGGCTTTCACGTGCCTGATATAGGCATCACTCTTGTCAAAGGTCACTATCTTATTGAATATCTGACCGTAGGAGTTTTGAGTGCGCATAAAATGCAAGTATTCAGAGAAAAACTCGCTATCTATAGCCCACCCGTAGTATATCTGTGCATGTGTGATCTTATCAACTTTCCAACCGGCAAAGAATGCGTGGAATCTGTCTAACATTGCTGACGATGCAAACAGATCAGGCAGAATGGCCTTGAGGTCAGTTGATACGGGTTGCATCTTCTCAGTGAGGGCTATGTTTCCTGCCAAACCAATTCCGCATGTCGAGGTTATTTTTATATTGGTTAAAGATGCCGTTCCCGCCTCCAAAAAACTCTTCAAAAAGTTTTGTACCTCTCCCGTTCTGTCATCAAATGATAGGGTAGATACCTCATCAAAAATAATCAGGTCATGATTCTTAATTGGACCATATTGTTTTGTGGCATGGTTATACACCAATTGGGCACGAGTGCATTTACCGCTAATCATACGGCAATACTTGCTTAGGTTGCTGTAGATGTGGCTCTTCCCAGTACTCTTAGGTCCTAATTCTATAAAATTAAGAGTGGCCTCTATAGCAGGTATCAGTCTGCTTATCATAGCAAACTTTGATTCGTCAGATGAGAATGACTCATGGTTATATCCCAATGTTGATAAAATTACATTTATCCACTCATCAACAGACAGCTGTGCTCTAAGGTTTATAAAGTCATCAAAATTCAGGTTTGTGTATGGCTTAAACGGACGATACTCAGTCATAAGCACATAACCTTTCTTTTTGCCTTCTGGCGGATAGTATTGCATGGTGATGTTGCCCCAGTTCTCTCCCTCAACCAAATCATCTTTATGTTCAGAAAGCACTTCTTGTGAAATGTACATGTTTGAGGATATGTTCAAATCAGGTAGCAGGAATGCCACTCTGCCAGAACTTAGCTCGGTCTTGATAATGAGTCGGGTGGTTATATTCACAATCTCACCATCCAACAATAGCATGTTGATATGCGCTCCAGATGTAGGCATTTTATTGGCAAGATACTCCTTAACAGCCACTGTGTCTATTTCACCATTCTCAGAGAACCTGTTTATAATAAAGTCTTTTACAAATGTGGGTAGGTTACGACCGCTAAACAGAGCTTCAGTTTCTGCACTCTTGTTAATGGCATAATCTGTATAGATTGTGCGAATTGTGTTTGAAATTCCTTCCATAGCTGTATGATTTTAAAAGGTTAAATCTATATTTATTTTGCCTCTCTTAATTGTGTTGCTGTCATTGCCGTTATTATTCACAATTGGAGTTTTTGGCTGCTCCTGTTGCTGAGGCCGTTGTGGCTGTTTGGGTTTAGGTTTGGGCTCTCTCTTTTCCCGTCCTAATGGGTTGGACTTAACAGGTTGCTTCTTTTCAGGTTTATTTTCAGGCTTCTTCTCTGGCTCTTTTCTGGGTTGTTGGTTGTTTGGCTGTGGTTCATTCTTGTTTTGCTGACTCATTTCTACCATAAATTTGCTTGAGTGAAAACATTTGAAATCACGTGCAGCAGAAAAAACTCCTTCAATATTGGTTTTTACAGATATGTTATTCCCCAATTTTAATATATAGTGTTTAGTAGAGTCGATAATTGATAACGTATCCTCCCAATTAAAAATAAAGGAGTGATAGATAGAACGCTCATTCTCATACGGAATACTCTGTATAGACATTTCATTTTTTATTGAAATATGGTATCGTTCTATTTCACGTTCGAACCAGACGTCACGAACTGTGTGTATTATTTGTACCTTCCCTAAGTAAAAAGTATCAGACGACACTCCTCTAACGTAAATGTTTAGAAGCCTCTTTAATAAGAAATACGTGAACTTATGCCGCCATGTCCAGTTGTCTTTAGATGATGGTAGATACTTTGGTGATAACAACTTTACAATTATCATTTTATTATTCTTGCGGTGTCAGACAAAACAATATTTGATAAGGGATGAGCACATATCCGTCTTTATAGGGTAACTCTAACTTTCGTTTCCCGTTTTCTTCAATAATACGAATACCTGCTTTGTTAAAATTTGAGCAATGTTTTTGCCACCATGTTTTTCGTCCTTCTTTCCCTAAAAATTCAAATTCGTACCCTGTGCAATCAATTGTTGCATGCCCCATTATTTGATTTACGCTAATCCTTTTTGAATTATTAAAGCCTGAAATCTTTTTAGTAAGGGTTTTTATAGAGTCCAGATTTATATATCCATAGTGGTATTCTTGGGTGACGGATGTAATAATATTGTTGCTTAATGAGATAGAATCCTGCCCGGTTATACAATTTGTAATCTCTACAGGTGCGAAATGTTTTAATGCAATTGTGAATATTATACAGAGTACAAGGAGTAGCAATAAGCCACTCTGGTATTTAGTCAACTTGCTCATAAATTCATATAGTTTTTAAATGAGTTAGTATTTGTTACAATATTAATATAAGGCTTGAACCAATTGTTATTAAATTTATCTTTATCTACATTATAGAATGAGAGATACATAACATATCTTTTTGCTTGTCTAAATTCCTCAATTGTTTTTAGATTTTCCAATTCAGTATTACTTATGATGATCATGAGATGCTTAATTCTATTGGCGGTATTATTGGGGTCTCCGAGGGTGCCGGTTTTGCAATATAAGTATAGACCTCTCCTTTGCATAGAATCGGATANAAATCTTTTAATCCACTTGCTGTTCCCTCTGTACATACCTTGCGCATTTGCGTTAGAACTTGTTTTTTGAATAGATTGAAATATGTTGTATCAGATTCCCAACCATCGTCAATGTCAAAAAACTCATAGTTGTTGATGGTATCATGTGATAAAATGGTCGTTATATGCTCAGCTTTGTTAAGTGTTGATAAGCGGAGTGCACTTATTGCCATTTGTAGTGGCGTAATTTGTAGCGGTGCGGCTCCAAGGAACATTCGGTTAAATCCTTCCTGTATAGGATCTTCTCTTCTATCCGCTGTGTTTTGAGATGCCACCTCCGCAGAAGCCCACATTCTATGGATATTAGGAGATTGATACATCCTTTTTATAATGTCGCCATCTCCATAAAAATCTGTACTGTACTGGAACTCATTATCATATATTGTTTTTTGTTGAATGTTGAAATTTTCTGAAAGACTTCGTGATAATGCACTGCCATCATCAATAAATGCTTCTTTGTTGTCATTCCACCATGTGTCAGGATTAAAACATTTGTTATCATTTTTGTATTTAATGGTTGGAAAAGACAATTCTGGATGCTGTCTATCAGGGTTCATTATTAGAGCATTAAACTTAGATTCATTAAACCTATATGAATTCTTCAATCCAATCATTACTACTACGGAATGGTAAAGGTTATTTGATCTTACAATGTAGTTATCATGCTGTAATCCACTGCCATAGGCATTTTCAATCGAAATAGGCTTGTCAAGTTTTACGCCACCGTAATAATCATATACTTCCTTCCCCTTATATATGCCACTGGTATCTTTACTTATTACCAATTCTTTTTTAATTGATGAATTGTTCACATCAAGAGAATTCCAATCAATTGGAACTCTGGCTGTCACTGCTGTGTACACAATTGGTTTGAATGTTGAACCTGGACCGGACGGAATTGGAAGTAGAGACGAAACGCCAAACAATTCTCTCATTGTTTTTCTTGATTCTTCTGTGTAATTTTTATTTAAGGACCGAATAATTTTTTGTGGGTCGTTTGGGTCGATTTTGTTTTTGTTATGAGGATCGTGGTTGAAGAGCGTCTTGATCTTTCCATCTCCATTTATAACAACAGCAACCACATTGTCAAATTTTTTTGTTTTGCTATCCTTTTTTGCTTGTGTAAGCATACTATCAGATAACGCATAATCAAATGTTAGTTCTATATCTTGGTTAATGTATTTGCTCTGTTGCTGCTTAGGTAATCGTGATATTGCAGATGATAACCATTCTGTGAAATGATAATCCCAAATACAAGAGGCCTTTTGAGGGTAAAAATGTTGCTGCCTCCCATTAATCCAAATATTTTTTGAGAGATAATTCGATTTCTTTGAGAAAGTTGCATCTGTTTTTTGTTTTTTTGTCAGGTTGGTTTTATTACTTCCAATGGTTTTGTAAATGTTAAGTATGCTGTATTGAGGTACAGCTGTAGCTACTATGTTATTCTTGAATGATGGTATTGTGCAGTTTGTCGTTATAATTTGAAAACTTTCTGTACCCCTAGTATCTTGATCAATATAGATCAATCGTAGTGGAGTTCTATTAATTTCCCATGATTTATTGTACACAATTTGTTTTGTGTTGTTCCCAATAATTTTTAGGATTTCATAGCTTTTAATTGTGTCAGTGTTGTTTAGGCTTGGGCAGTAATCATTTGAGGCTAGGAGATTGCCTCTCCATTGAATGTTCTCTTTATCTATGCGCGCAATTCGATAAAATTGTTTATTTACATCAAGAAATACGTATCTGTTTTTCCTTAAATGTATCAGTTTGTCAGGGTTCGTTTTGTCCCTTTGTTGTTCAGTGAATTGCTTTAGCAATGTTCCAATGAATTGTTGGTCTGAGTTTGCATCTTGAGTATAATATAAGTAACTGCGATTATAATTCGGCTCTTGCGTAAATTTTGTCCATATTGCATCAAGATGCTTTGCGCGAACTTTTGATATATACGAGGGACCCAAGTCCTCTTGATATCGTTGAAAATCGTAGTTAATTACATTCAAGGCATTTTCTATTTTATCTATGTGGGATGAAATGTCAAATGCTGTATCATAACTCGACTTTGTATCTTGAATATTAGTCTTGTTCTCTATAAAGATAGTTGATATAGATAAGAAGATTAGTGCTGCAGATGGTACAAGAACTGCAATCCATTCTTTTTTTGCCGACGTGTCTCTATATGTTTGTTGGCAAGTGTATCGTAAATATGCCGTTCGAGCAATTGTAATTATAAAAATTAATACTGGAAAGATAATTGCTGTCAAACTTGTGGTGCTTATTAACGGGAAGTCTTGACCGATGAATATTATACGATTGGTCGCAGACAAGCATACAGATAAGGCAAGTGAGTACAAAAATAGTAATCCACCGAATATCGCAAAGTTATATTTATTGTATAAGCATGCTTCTAATCCGTAAATTATGACAATTAATAGAAACATTGTCATCATCAAGTATACAACCCAGTGTCCATGTTCTGCTAATATATATCGTGTGATTACAAGATCCGTTGTTTGTGTTGGATATGGACTGCCTTGGTTTGAATGCGGTTGAAGAGACAGGTAATTTACTCTGTTATTGTTTCCCAGTTGAATATATTGGCTTATAAACCACTGGTTGTGTGCACATCTCATTAACATTTCCACATCTGAAGAACCATGCTCGCATTGCTGTAATAAATTTGTTAAGTCATCAGCGCTTTTGATACGTTGTGTTTCGGCTCTCCATTTTGCATGAAGTGCTTTTTTTGTTAATATTGAATTCCACTCTGTGTTGTAGAATACTTTATGAATAATCTCTCCTTCATAATTAAGGGATAATACAGTAAAAAGTGTTGCTGCAGTACAAATTATAATTGATGGCCATAATCCGCTCTTACGTGGTATTCCGTATATGCAAAACTTAATAAATAAGAATAGTAAAAAAACAGGTATAACTCCCTTTTCTGAAATGAAAAAGTATAGAAGTAGTAGTAAAACGATACAAATACGCTCAACAGGGAATGAAAATTTTCCATTGAATATGTATCTCTCCTCTGTGGTCCGAGCAATAATCCACCAATTAATAATCAGATATAGTATGAAAGGCACGCATATATTAAATACTCTGGATATATGGTTTAATCCCCAGCAGAGTAACAGTAATAACAAATAGATTAATACCTTCATCCATTGGTTTGACGAGACTGTGTTATATAATCTTGACGAACCGATTTTTCCATACAACAAATTTGCGACGTTGGATATTTGCACGCGAAAAGTCGTGAAGATTGCAACTGATATTGGAATTAAACAAATAGTTATAATTGTCGGATAATATGTATTCCCTCTCATGACATTCCATACATTCGCTGTTAAACCAGAAATTGGTGGGAATGTTGATATCCTCCACATTAAAATTAACCTTATAACACCAAAGCACAGAAGAATTACATATACAGACAATTCTGTCACTGACAAAGAATATATATCAAGTAACTTGTCCAAAATTATTCTAATAGACACCAATAAGAAGAAAATAATTACGAATGTATAGATCTTGTTTGGTGTCAGTGCATTACTGGCTCGCAGGTCTTCAATTTTGAACTCCCATTCGCATGCAGTATTACCTGTTTTTATTTTGAATGTCCTGTTGGTTTGGATGTTTTGAATGCCAGATGCTGTATTGTTGTAATCAGTAATCTTAAAATTAATATTTTGTCTTGAATCACCAGCTGTATATGTTAACAATGCGTTAATATGGTTCTTGTTTTTATTAGAATCAAAAACATCATAAACAAATCCCTTTGTGTTGTCCTGGTTTACAACTTGAAGAGGGTCTGACATAATAAACAGATGCTGTTCAATGGCTTGTCCTAAGGAATCTGTTGACTCATTCCAATTTGGTAAATGAAACCTTTTTGCTAATCCAAAATTTAACTGTAGAAATGTCGCGTCTATTGGTTTTAGGGTCATCTCATCACTTCTAGATGTACCTACGCCACTGTAAAACTTTATTTCTTCATTATATGGAATGGTTATGCTTGACCTTGAGCTTGTCGTATCTCCCTGAATTTTAAAGTTTTTATTTGAAAAATATGATTTGTCCAAACAAATTTTTAAATTAGGTTGCTCTCTCCATTTTCTATCAAATGATTCTGTGTATATTATTTCACGTACTATGGTTGTGTTTGAAAAAACAGTCTCCATTGTATCAACAAAGGAGTTGCTAAGACGTGGAGATTGTTTTATAATCTCTACTAAAGGATAGCCATAGTTTATTCTTTTGTTGAAAGTGGAGGTGTCAGATAATAATAAAGTTCCATTTCTGTACAAGTTTGAGATATAATATACTTTTTTGTTATCATTATAAGGCTCTAACTTTAATTGATAAAAAAGTTGGCCATTTTTGTTTAAGCTAAAGCCTTCATTAAGATTGATGTCGAGAGACGGGTTTTGCAAGACCCATCTTGATGGGTGTTCGCCTTTAGTGTAGAAGGCCTCATCGTAGTTGCGCAACTCAATATTACTATTGTTTAGCACAATATAACCAGTTTTGTTGTCCCATAAAGATTCTTCTGGATGTTTTTCGTCAACAAGTGTAAACCCATCCTTTATTAGAAATCCTGAATGCGTAATGGTGTGATAGTCCGCATTGCAAAATATCTCAGGCTTGACAGGGTATATGTAATCGTTGATTTGCTTTATTGCAATAAAAGATAAAATAGCAAAAAAACATATAAAAATGAATTGTAACCTAAATTTTTGACGTAGTCTATCAGTGTATAAGATTCTTTCTATAATTAGAAAGATGACAAATATGAATAAGCAGCAAATAGATAATAATAGAATCGTGGTCATAATATTCTTTTTAAGAAATGTAATTATTAAGGCAATATTAGGTACTTGTTAATAAGCACTTTTAAATGTTGAATGTTCAGCTCTCTGCACCATTCATAAATTCTGTTTGCGTATGAATTTGATTTTTCGTAGTGCTGATATTCAAATGTGTCGGGGTATGACTGATTGAAATTAGTCTCAAGGTATTTGAGATTAAAGTAATAATCTGTATTGGTTGATTTATACTGATTAAAACGCAAGTAATCAGCTGT
This sequence comes from uncultured Bacteroidales bacterium, assembly GCA_900316125.1. Taxonomy (GTDB): domain Bacteria; phylum Bacteroidota; class Bacteroidia; order Bacteroidales; family Paludibacteraceae; genus Enterocola. The sequence continues at coordinate 74,994 of ONBO01000006.1, forward strand.
ATAATAAGCTAATGTAATTATATGCTCAAAAAACCATTCTTTATCTGTATTTACTTCAACATTCTCTGCAAAATCTTTTCCCGAGATTTGCCATAATCTATCCTTAAACACTTCATCTAGTTTAAGCTTTGCAATTGTACCCTTCATTAGGTCAGAAAACTCAATATATTTAGAATCATTGAGCTCAATAATTTTAATTTCGGGTATTTTTATATCTTCTGCTTGCGCATTATACTTTTCAATATCTTGTGGTATTTTTGAGTTAATTGATTGTATAAAGTCGGCAGATGTTACGTTGTTACTTTTTAAGGTTATTTCCATGTGGCGTAGCACATACAATTGGAGATTGTCAAGCCTTATAAGGCTCAGAATCGAATCTATTTGCCTTGTTAGATCTGTGTTGACATCCCATATTTTTAGCAGAGGCATCAAGACATGGTGCAATGTTACTTGCATAAGCATTGCTCTATCCCAAAATTTAAGGTCTTGGCTTATTCGTTGATAGTATGAACGTACTCTCTCAATTGTTTCTCTGGTTTTTGTATAATATGGCAACATCTTATTGTATTCGGTTATGGCCTCTTTATACTTCTTCCTAATTTCTTCTGTTACCTCTTCTATCTTTTTGTCAAAATTTCTGGCTTGCTCCTCTATTTGTTTGTGTAATTTTAAATTTTGCTGTTTAAAACTATTGAGTTGTGTCGTTAGCTCGACTTCTTTTTTTTGCAAAAGATTATAATTGTTCCGGCTCTCATTGATAGCTTTATTCAATTCGGTCTCTTTATGCGATAGTGTTTCTATTTTGCGAGTGTAACTTATATTTTCTTCAGATAGTTTTTGTTTTTCTTGAAGGAGAGTTACATTCGCTTCTTCTAGTTGTTTTATTTTTATTTTTAGACTTTGTTCACCACCCGTTGGTTCTGGATCTGGGTCTGGTATATTATCGTCATCATTTGTATTATTGCTGATTAAATATTTATATGCAAATAAAATAATCGCAACAAATATGAGTAGCAATACGAATATTAGTATGTAGCTGATAAGGTCGTAATTCGTTGTTTCCATATCTTGAATACCATAATTGATTAATTTTTTATTTTTTGCATCTATTAGCCATTGATCGGTACACCATAGTGGGGCCTCATGAAAGACTTCGTTTGTAAACTCTTCAAATGTTTTTATTTCATATTTATCACTAAGTAAAACTATTGGATAGTTTAGACACTTTTGCTGTAATTTACTATTAATCGTATCGCTGCTATTGAAAGAATTTGTTTCATCACCGATGTATAATACATCATCTCTAAAATTCATTCTGACAAATCGATGATTAATCTTTTTTATCAAATTGTTTTTCGTAAGTACATTGTAAACTGAATTGTCCTTATATAGTTGAACGGAATCTTCTACCCATCGTTGTAATGCTTTCTGACTGATGTAAAATTTTGGTATGTTCTTATGCTCAATGAATTCGAACATGTTGTCGTGTAAAAGCAGTCTAACATGTCCGGCTGTATCTCCAATCAAAATGTTTGTTATTAGTGTTACATGGCGTTTGCTTGAGTCATTAGCCTGTTGTTTTGACATTTTCCCAAGTTCTTTGCGGCGTTGTGTTGATAAACGTTGATATAGATACTCGATGTTTCTCTCGTTAAGTTGGTCTAAAACATAGTCAAATTTGTCTTTTTCATTTATGTCATACAAATCATAACTTCTGTTTCTGGTGGCTCCGACACTTTTAAGTTTAATTGAGTCATTACCCCAATGGATTATTGGATTAAAATTTGTTCCTTCTTGTTGAATGGTTGCATAAATATATTCATACTGTGGAATCTGGTGCCTCTGTAATCTGTTGTCGCTAAGTAATGAGTCTAAAAATGTTTCATGCTGCTTTTTTATCTGTTCTCTCTTGCATTCTTCATCTGTAGGTATTAAAATAATTGCAAGAAGAATTGATGTAAAAACACATAGCCCTGCAATTAAAGCAATAATGTAAGGCTTCTTTGGGGATGTTAATTTTATCATTGGTCTGCTGCATTAAAATTTCCGGTATTATCCTGTTGATTAGAGTCCCTAATTATGGTTTGGCTCTCAATCTTACTAGACTGATTCTTGTCCGTAGCAGTTTCCTGTTGAGTTGTTCTTTCCAATTGTGGATCTGGAATTGAATCTCTCCAATATGGGAAAAGCGATGCATTTATTAGTTTCTCATCGAAATAATGTCTGAAATGATTCTCATCCAACAATTGAACTAAATCACCAGTCTGTGCAAGAAAACCATTCCCAATGAAATAAAGATGTATGTCCGTAAGATCGTTAAAACCGAGTGTTTGTGAAAAGCATGAAATGTTTACGGTTGTACTGCCGCTTGAACAATGAGCCCCATTGTAAAAGAATTCTTCGTTTATATCATGTCTTCCTTTCCCAAATATTTTGTTTAATAGTTGTTTGATTTTAGACATCCTTTTACCGTACAGTGTTGTAGTGTTCCCAAAATGTACACTGCCTATAATGTCTGATTGACAATTCACATCAATGTTTGTGTAATTTAGTGCACCATCTAGGCATTTTGTCTTAATATCGGTGCCGTTAAGTGTTAAAAATGCATCCTCTTTGGCCCAACCTTCCTGAATGATTCTATCCTTAACAGTATTGTAAAAACTCTTTAAAAGAAATCCTCGTCCAGTGAGAACAACGTTAGCGAAAGAAATATTGTTTTGTGACACGAATCCATTTAAATACTCATAAATTTTTGATGTGATTTCGTTGCACCGTTTCTCAATGCATTCTTCTAACTTTGGAAGCAGTTTATGTTCTTTAATGATTTCATTTTGAATGTACACATTAAGCTCTCTCAATCCTAGTTTTTTTAGATCAGACCCTGGCTTGCTTGGTGTCCCGTTGTAATTAATATGATTAATCTTAATGGATTCCATCTCCTCCATAAAGTCAATTAATAAATCTGGTGATGCATCTCGCAACTTGTCATCTATAGTGACACCATTGCTGTTCAACCAGTCTTTAGTTGCTTCATAAACAGCGTATGTCAGTATGTTCCCAGCAATTGGAATTCCAGCTCGATATACACTTTGGAATCTAGTATAGTTATTTGAGTCGCCTAAGATTATAGAAAAATCGGTAGTCCCTTTCCCCGTGTCAATAATAAGGGAATATTCACGCCCTTTTTTATAGGGCTGTTTCGTTTGAATATAGCCTAAAAATGAAGCGTCGCTTTCGGAAATCACATGTATTTCAATCCCTTCAAATGAAGTATAATCTCGATTATGGGTCCTTATGATGTCAAAATCGGTATATAAATTACGTATTATTGAGTTGATTTTATTTTGCAAATAGACGTTGGGAACAAGTAAAATAAAATGTAAATAATTTGTGCGTCCGTTGTATTCCTTTAGCGCAACATATAAAAATTGACTTAAGATAATTCGTAAAAGTTTTTGTTGATCCTCTGTGAATGCTATGTTGGTGATGTCAACAGAGCTTCCGATTGGAATATTTATGTCTGGATTCTCCCATCGGCCTCCGGACAATTCTAAAAGTTTAAGATTTGGTAATTGTGTTAGGAAATCATAATTTATTCCTGTTGTTCTAATTAGTAGTTGTAGAAGGGAGTTCTCTTGATACTTCATTGGCGCATCACCCCAATATGTTATAGCTGTATTAGGCATATTGCGATTTAAGAAAAATAAAGATTTGAATAAAGGGTCTTTCACACCTCCTTGCCTATAAACTTCTCGGTCGTTGTCGGGGTAGATCATTCCTTTCAGCCTTCTAATTATTTGTACATTTTGTCCTCCTATATCACACCTCATTTGTGATGCCTCTGAACCGAAATCAAGTGCAGCTGTCCCTATTCTTCTTTCTGAATTATTATAATCA
>ONBO01000010.1 GCA_900316125.1 uncultured Bacteroidales bacterium
GTTGTTTACGTTAATGAGATTGGTAGTTTTGAGTTTAAGGAGTTGAAAGTTACGGAGCTATAAGCGACAGCGGGCTTCTGCCTGCCGCGAAGCGAAAAGAGGCGTAGCCTCATTATCAAGGAAATATGTTCATATTTTTTTCTTGATAATTGCAGATAAGTAACACGTTAAGAATAAAAAATATGAATACCATAGGACAAAATATAACCCTGACCCTATTCGGGGAGTCTCACGGAGAAGCCATAGGCGCAGTGCTTGACGGCATGACAGCAGGCGTTAAGGTGGACGAGGAGTTTATAGCATCACAGCTATCAAAACGCCGTCCGCAGGGTGCCACAGACACAGCAAGGCAGGAGCAGGACCACTTTAAAATTGTGAGCGGAGTGTTTAACGGCTACACCACCGGCGCACCCATCTGCATACTTATACCTAATGAAGACACCCGTAGCGGAGACTACGCAAAAACATACGGGCTTGCACGCCCCTCACACGCAGACTACACTGCGCACGTAAAGTATGCCGGGTTTGAGGACTATCGTGGAGGCGGCCACTTTAGCGGCAGAATCACAGCAGGGATTGTGGCTGCAGGTGCCATAGCCATCAAAGCACTGGAGAACAAAGGCATAAAGATTGGCACCCATATTTTAAGCTGCGGTGGTGTAAAGGATGCAGATCTGCTTGGCTGCGATTCAGCCGACAAGGCTATTGACACCTTAAACTCAAAGCCATTTCCTGTAATAAACAACATTGAGGAAGATATAACAGTTGCCATAACTGACGCAAAGAACAGTCTTGATTCTATAGGCGGCATAGTTCAGACAGCCATTACAGGCTTGGAGGCTGGCATCGGGGAGCCATGGTTTGACTCTCTTGAAGGCGTTATATCCAAGGCCGTGTTTGCATTAGGAGGTGTGAAAGGCATTGAGTTTGGAGGCGGATTCTCACTTACAAACATGAGAGGCTCAGAGGCTAATGACCCTATGCGTATAATTGACGGCAAGATTCAGACCACTACAAACTATAGCGGCGGCATAAACGGCGGCATATCAAACGGCATGCCCGTGGTGTTCAACACAGCCGTAAAGCCTACCCCATCCATAGCGCAGAGCCAGCAGACCGTGAACTTTCTGACAGGAGAAGAGCAGACCCTTAACCTGACTGGGCGTCACGATCCTGCCATAGTGCGCCGCATCTGCATAGTAATCAGCAGTTTGATAGCCATAGTGCTTTGTGACATGATTTCAATTAAAAAAGGAACTGATTTTCTACGATAGATGGAGTACGGACTAATAGGCGAACACCTGGGGCACAGTTTCTCCCGTGAAATCCACGGGATGCTATCTTCTGACTCATATCAGCTACACGAGGTGGCCAAGGATGAACTTGACTCATTCATGCGCAAGGCTGATTTCAAGGCCATAAATGTAACCATTCCATACAAACAGGCAGTTATCCCCTACCTGACCCATATATCAGATGAGGCAAAGGCTATAGGGGCTGTAAACACCATTGTAAACCACGATGGAAAACTTTACGGCTACAACACAGATTTTGAAGGACTGAGACTTATGGCCATACGTGCCGGCATTGATTTTAAGGGACGTGACGTACTGGTGCTTGGAGTGGGAGGAGCGGCTAAAACCGCTCATGCTGTGGCAGAGTCACTTGGAGCCGCCACAATAACCCACGCTGCACGCAAGCCAAAAGATGAAGATATTGATATCTACTCACTTAAAGGCGGAGAGCAGACATACCATCACCATATTATTATCAACGCTACTCCTGTAGGAATGTTTCCAAACAGTTCAGACAGAGTGGCTGACTTGGAAAAGTTCCCTAACCTTGAAGGGGTGCTTGACTGCATATATAACCCACTGCGAACCAACTTAGTGCTTGACGCCCAGCAAAAGAGTGTCAAGGCGGAAGGCGGACTCTATATGCTTGTGGCTCAGGCATGCTTTGCAAGGAACTATTTTGTGGGTGCAAATCTTGGCATGGAAGATATTGAGAAGGTCTATGGCAAGATATTGTCTGACAAAGAGAACATAGTATTATCTGGTATGCCATCATGCGGGAAAAGCACCATAGGCAAAGCGCTGGCAGAGAAAACAGGAAAGAACTTTATTGACACAGACGCACTCATTATGGAACGTGCAGGCAAGGAAATTCCACGCATCTTCAAAGAGGACGGAGAAAAGGCTTTCCGTGATTTGGAGAGTGCAGTTATAAAGGAACTCTCTGAGAAGCAGGGGCTGATTATATCTCTTGGAGGCGGAGCTGTGCTACGCAGTGAGAACGTAAGGAATCTTAAGCTCAACGGCAAGATATTCTTTATAGACCGCAAACTTGAGCTGCTAACCGCCACAAATGACCGTCCGCTCTCAAGCAATGCAGACGCCTTACGTGAAATGTACGCCATACGCCTTCCTATTTATAGGGCTGCGGCGGACTATATTATTGAAAACAATAGTAACATAGAAAGTATTTTAGATGATTTCCAAAGATAAAAAATTTCTAATAGTAGGCCTCGGCCTCATAGGCGGAAGCTATGCTGAGGGTCTAAAGAAGGCCGGATACACAGTTGGAGCCATAACACGCTCACAAAGTTCAATTGACTACGCCATTGAGCACGGAATAATAGATGCAGGAACCATTAGTGTAACACAGGAGTTTGTATCGGAGTATGACATAGTTGTATTCTCACTATACCCGCACGTTTTTATAGAGTGGATAGAGAAATATCAGGAGTATATAAAACCAGGCGCACTTCTGACCGATGTTACAGGTGTGAAAGGGGCTGTAGTGAACCGTGTTCAAAGCATGCTACGTCCTGATTTGGAGTTTATTGGCGCACACCCTATGGCCGGCCGCGAAACAAGCGGTGTGCAAAACGCCACAGCCCGTGTATTTGAGGGTGCTAACTACATAGTTACACCTACATTCAAAAACACTCCAGAGGCCATTGAAACCTGCGAGGAGATAGGCCGCATACTCGGGTTCAAAACAATATCCAGCCTCACCACAGCGGAGCATGATGAGATGATAGGTTTCCTAAGCCAGCTTACACACTGCATAGCTGTATCACTTATGAATTGCAAAGATGATGCTGAAAAGCTTTCACGCTTCACAGGAGACTCCTTCCGTGACCTTACACGCATAGCCCGCATAAACGAGGAGATGTGGACAGAGCTGTTCCTTCTTAACCGCAATGAGCTGTTACGCCAGATGGACCTCTTCTCCGCTCAATTCACAAGATTGAGAGATGCCATAGCCAACGGCGATGAAGCCACCATGAAGCAGATGATGGTAACCTCTACAGAGCGCCGCGGATACTTTGACAAGAAGGCATAAATTCCATTTTTACGCCGCAAATTAAACCAAACTGTAACTTTTGGTTACAAAAATGTAACTAAAAGTTACAGTTTTTGCATTGATGTGTTTTGTAACTTTACAAATAGCAATTAAAACTATTTGTTTAACACTAACAACATTTAATGCAAGTATGAAAATTTCAAAAAGAGAACGAGTCACTTCGGAAGAAAATCGAGAGAAACTTAAAAAAGAGGAGAGAATAAAGTTTGGTCAGAATCTCAAAGAAAGGCGACGCCTGTTAAACCTGACGCAAGAGAATGTAGCTGATAGGTTGAATATTACCGTAACAGCATACTCAAAGATAGAGCGTGGGGACACAGGAGTAAACATGGACCGTATAAGGCAACTAGCCAGGGCTCTTGACGTAGACGTGCATGAACTTGTGGCTGACATGCCCATCGGGAACCTGTTCTTAAAGGAACTCTATTTAGGCATGGTGGCGTTAAAAGAGGACGTACACATGATAACAGAATTATTACTTGTAGGAGAGACCGACGCACGCTATACGGCAGAAAAAAGAGGTCATAAAAATAAACCTGAAGACACTGAAAAGTGACTTTAAAAAACAAAAGGCGCTCACGCTTGAGTGCCTATTTGCTAACCTTAAAATCAAATACTATGAAAAAATCACAATGCAAATGTAACGCTATTTTGATATGCAACAAGCAATCCCTAAAAGAATTTCACCAAGCATAGTGATTTTTTATGTATTTGTTTCAAATGCGTTTCAATGATGTTTCAAAGTTGTTACAACCAGAGACTGACCACAGCGACAACGGCGTCTCACCCCAACCCAATGATGCAAATTAACGTTATGCGTATGCCACCTGCAAGTTGCATACAGCATAATTTTTTACCATTTTCTCTTGTTTTTTCAGTTAGAATGACTTACCTTTGTTTCATAAATTATGTTTCATATTTTATGAAACAGGAAATATGAAAGACTATGAGCGAGGCATTAAATCCTTTTTTGATTAACGGCTATCTCTCTCCTGAGTACTTCTGTGACAGGGAGAAGGAGAGTGCAAGTATTATTTCAGCGCTTGAAAACGGCAGGAACCTTACATTGATGAGTCCACGCCGTATGGGAAAAACAGGGCTGATAAAGCATGTGTTCCACCAGTTAGAGCAGGGGGATAAGGGCATAGTGTGCTTTTACATAGACATTTACTCAACAAAGAATCTTAATGATTTTGCCAATGTGCTCAGCAAGCATATAATAGGAAAGTTAGACAGCTCACTTACAAAGATGGGCAAGTCCATAACTCAGTTCATAAAGAACAGCCATTTAGTGCTGTCATACGACCCTATAACAGGTGCTCCACAGACCAGTATAACTGTGCAACCTTCACAAACTGAGAGCACTCTGGACGGCGTTTTTGAGTATCTGAAAAGCTGTGGCAAAGAGTGTTATATTGCAATTGATGAGTTTCAGCAGATAAATGAATACCCTGAAAAAGGGACAGAGGCACTGCTTAGGTCTCACATCCAGTTCTGCAATAATGTGCATTTCATATTCTCTGGGAGCAAGCAACACCTTATGGCTGATATGTTTTCATCGCCGAAGCGCCCGTTCTACTCCTCAACAGACATTATGACACTCAAGGAAATTGCTCCAGAAAAATATTATACGTTTGCCAAAAATCACTTAAAAAAGGCCAAGGCGGATTTAAAACGTGAAGTGTTTGATTACATCTACAACACCTTTGAGGGACACACATGGTATATTCAGAATATACTAAACCGCATATATGAGTACAAACACCCCGATGTCTCCATTGAAGACATTAATACAATAGTGGCACAAATAGTTGACTCCAAATCAGACACATACGAGAGTTGGTATAATCTGCTAACCCTTAATCAGGCTGCAATACTGAAGGCTATAGCCCATGAGAGTGTGGTGGCTGAGATAAACGCTAATGAATTTGTGAGGAAATACGGATTAAAGGGGGCAAGCAGTAACAGCACAGCAGTTCTGGCTCTTGTAGATAAAGAGCTTGTTTACAAAGACTCCAAAGGATACCGTGTTTATGACAGGTTTATGGAGATTTGGCTTAGAAGTCTGTAAAAAAAGTCAGCCGTTTTAAAGACGGCTGACTTTTTTCCTCTATTCTTCTCTTTTTAGCAAACCTTGACGCCGTTACGGACGCTGGCAGACGGGGATACCACCACAAGGCGGCCGTCTGCATCTTGGGCTGAGAGGATCATGCCCTGGCTCTCTACGCCTTTCAGTTTGCGTGGCGCAAAGTTAGCCACAAAACAAACTTGCTTGCCTACCAAGTCTTCTGGATTATACCATGCAGCAATACCAGACACTATGGTGCGGCAGCCCATGCCGTCATCTATCTTGAACTGCAAAAGTTTGTCGGCCTTAGGCACACGTGAGCACTCAAGCACAGTTCCCACACGCACATCAAGCTGCTCAAACTGGTCAAAAGGTATATTCTCCTGAACAGGGGCTGGTTTAAAGTTCTGAAGCTCAAGCAGACGCTTAGCCTCCTCATTCTGCTTTTTTATCTCATCCAGACGCTTTATCTGCGCCTCTATAGGTGCGTCATCTATCTTTTCAAAAAGAAGTTCAGGTTTGTTAACAACAGCACCAGCTGGGAGCATATCAAGACTGCCCAGATTACTCCATGACCACGATGTAAGGTTAAGCATATCACGCAGTTTCTTGCTGCTGAAAGGCAGGAACGGTTCAAATGCAATGGCAAGGTTTGCCGTAATCTGCAATGATATATTAAGTATAGTGGCCACACGTCCCATATCTGTTTTGGCAAGTTTCCAAGGCTCTGTATCTGCAAGGTACTTGTTTCCTATACGTGCAAGGTTCATAGCCTCCTTCTGCGCATCGCGGAACTTGAAATTGTCAAGAAGCTTCTCCACCTCAGCCTTAACATCGACGAACTCTTTAAGGGTGGCGTTGTCGTATTCTGTAAGTTCTCCACGCTCAGGCACTTTACCTTCAAAATACTTGTGTGTGAGCACAAGTGTACGATTCACAAAGTTACCGTATATGGCAACTAATTCATTATTATTGCGGGCTTGAAAATCACGCCAAGTAAAGTCATTATCCTTAGTTTCCGGGGCGTTTGCGGTAAGCACATAACGCAGCACATCCTGCTTACCAGGGAAGTCTGCAAGGTACTCATGCAGCCATACAGCCCAGTTACGTGATGTGGAGATTTTATCGCCTTCAAGGTTAAGGAACTCATTTGCAGGCACATTGTCTGGTAGAATGAATGAGCCTTCAGCCTTTAGCATTGCTGGGAACACTATGCAGTGGAACACTATGTTATCCTTACCTATAAAGTGTATAAGACGGGTGTCAGGGCTTTTCCACCACTTCTCCCAGTCATTTGGAAGCAGTTCCTTGGTATTTGAGATATAGCCTATTGGGGCGTCAAACCAAACATAGAGCACTTTGCCCTTGGCGTTATCTATTGGTAGTGGGATACCCCAGTCAAGGTCACGGCTCACAGCGCGTGGCTGCAGGTGCATGTCAAGCCAGCTCTTGCACTGACCATACACATTAGGCCTCCACTCCTTATGATCCTCAAGAATCCACTTCCTGAGCCACTCCTCATGTCTATCAAGTGGCAGATACCAATGCTTGGTCATGCGTTTTACTGGAACGCTGCCGCTTATTGTTGACTTAGGGTTAATAAGCTCATCAGGAGAGAGGGTTGAACCGCACTTCTCACACTGGTCTCCGTAGGCGCCCTGCTCGTGGCATCTTGGGCACTCACCGGTTATATAGCGGTCTGCCAGAAACACCCCAGCCTCCTCATCGTAGTACTGTTCACTCTCCTTTGTAATGAACTCATCCTTGTCATACAGGGTTTTGAAGAAATCAGAGGCCACCTGACGATGTGTGGCGCTTGTGGTTCTGGAATATATATCAAATGATATGCCAAACTCCTCAAATGACTTCTTTATAAGGTTATGGTAACGGTCAACAATATCCTGCGGAGTAACACCCTCACGGCGGGCTTTAATAGTAATAGGCACACCGTGCTCATCTGAGCCTCCTATAAAAAGCACATCCTCACCCTTTAGTCTGAGGTAACGCACATAGATGTCAGCCGGCACATAAACACCTGCCAGGTGACCTATGTGAACAGGGCCGTTTGCATACGGCAACGCTGATGTTACTGTTGTTCTCTTGTATGTCATATCAATTGAAAATTGAAAGTTATTTTTCTTCCTTAATCTCTTCATACTTGACATCTTCAGCCTTGTTTTTGTCAAACTTGCGGCGCAGCCATTTTGCTGCAGCGCTCTCCTGACGAGGCTCAAAGGTGTTATTATGGGTGCTGTTCATCATACGCCTGATGCGTATGAAGCTTAGCAGCATCATAAATATGAAAAAAAGCAGTATGAATAATAGTAATCTCATAAGTCAATTGAGTGTTTTAACTGGCAACCGGCCTTTTATAGGCTCTTACTATGAGCCAGATGCCGAATATAATAAACGGAATGCTAAGTATCTGCCCCATGTTAAGCACCCAGCCGGCCTCAAACTCTGACTGGTCATTCTTTATAAACTCAATTATGAACCTTGAAAGGAATGTCCAAAGGAAACCAACACCTGTAAGCAGACCTTCTCTCTTGCGTGCGTCGGTCTTCCAGTATAACCAGAGCATGAAGAGGAACATTGCAAGGTATGCCAGTGACTCATATATCTGGGTTGGATGGCATATTGGAACATTCTCAACAGGTATGCCCGGATAGTCTCTCAGGAACTTGAATCCCCATGGAAGCGTGGTTTCACATCCGTAAATCTCTGAATTCATAAGATTTCCCACACGTATGAGAGCCGCCACAGGGGCGCATATCACATATATACGGTCCGCCAGCCAAAAGAATGACTTGTGGCACATGTACTTGGCCATAAGCCATGTGGTAAAAATTATGGCTGCCGCACCACCGTGGCTTGCAAGACCTCCCTTCCACACTTGGAAAATCTCTAACAAATGGTCTTTGTAGTAATCCCAGTCATAAAAGAACACATGACCAAGGCGTGAGCCCACTATGGTGGCAATAACCAGGTAGATGAACACCTTGTCTGCCCACTCCTCTGGGTAACCCTCGCTCTTGAACATCTTGGCTATAAGCCATACAGCAAACAGGAAACCGGTGGCGTATATAAGGCCGTACCAGCGAACCTCCAAAGACCCCAGGCTGAATGCAACCGGGTCCGGGTTCCAAACTATATAAGATAAGATTGTTGATAGCATACTTATTTAGTTGACAGTTGACAGTTGATAGTTGACAGTTGATAGTTGACAGTTAAAGTGGTTGCAAAGGTAATATTTTTTTGTTAAACCATTGCAAAGGCAATGCAGTTTACCTTTACGCCTTCTATTTTAAGCAGTTCACGGGCGCAGGCCTCAAGGGTGGCTCCTGTGGTTATTACGTCATCTACGAGCAAAATATGTTTGCCTGCAAGTTTTTGAGATTCTGACGTGATGGCAAAAAGCCCCTGCGAATTAAGGTATCGCTCGTTAATGTTCTTGTGGGTTTGTGTCTCATTCTTGCGTGTACGCACCAGCGATGCGCCCTCTACAGGTACGCCAAGCCTGCTACTAATGCCTTGGGCTATCATCTCCGCCTGATTGTAGCCACGTTTCCTGAGTTTTGACGGATGCAGCGGCACTGGCACTATGCAGTCAACATCTGCCACAGGGCTGCCTATAATCTCGCCTCCCATAATAACGCCCATCTGATACCCAAGCTCCCTACGTCCGCCATACTTAAGATTATGTAACATCTTCTGGGCCGTTCCGCCCTTAACAAACTTGCAGTAGGCGGTAGCGTGCTCCACATTCACCTTGCCCCAGAATAGTCTTTCTGCATCATTGTCCTGCTCTTTATGAAACCCCGTTACACCAAGTTCACATAGACACTTTAGGCATACCTCTTTCTCTCCCTCAACCAGATAACCGCCACATCCGCCGCAGGTCTTGGGGAAGACAAGGGAGATTAGTGAGTTTAAATATCTGATGAGAAACATATCAGTTGAGAGTTAAATAAATTCAAAACCAGCCTCTTCCACCGCCTTGCGGACCGCATCGGCAGAGACAGTACCCTTCACCTTTACCGTTTTCTGCTCTAAATTAGCCTCAGCGCTCTCTACACCTTTTAGTTTGAGCAGAGCCTTTTCTACAGATGCCTTGCAGTGGTTGCATTTCATACCCTCTACTCTGTAAAGAGTTTCAGATGACTCTGTTTTCTCCTTCTTAAACAAATTAAACATGCTCATAATAAATACATTAAGTAACATCAACGTCAATAATATTCCACACACTATACCAACGGGCGATGTATGGTGCGTCATGTTTGTTCCATTTACACGCTGCATGGCCTCATCTGAGAAACTGAACAAGAAATCTGTATTGTTCAGGATAGTTCCAAAAAACAACGCACCCAATACAATAACCGCTATATAGAGCGAACAGAACTTACGCCCCATTGTTTTTGAAATTACAAGAATGGATCCAAAATTAACTGCAGGGCCTGCCATGAGAAGAACAAGGGCTGCTCCAGGGGTGAGCCCTTTGGCAAGCAGCGCCGCCGCTATAGGTATGCTTCCTGTGGAGCATACATACATAGGCACAGCCACCACTAACATAACAAGCATCTGCAAAAATGGCAAATCATTGAACTGCAAGAAGAAAGAGTCTGGCACAGCCACTTGTATAACGGCTGCTATTATAAGGCCTGCAACAAGTCTGGCTCCTATGTTTCTGACCATATCTACAAATGCGTAGCGGAGTATGGCTACAAATCTATTGGAACTTTTAGCTGGTATTTCACAGCTGTCGTCCATGGTTTGACTTTTCTTGGCGTCGCTACAATAAAAGCCTATCAGCATACCGCCAACTATACCGGTGACGAGGGCTGCAAGCGGGCGAAACAAAGCAAACGTCAACCCCATAAGTGAATATGTAGCCACAATGGAATCCACACCTGTCTGCGGTGTGGCAATAAGAAACGCCCCCACCGCACCTGCTGACGCCTTCTCATTACGCAGCCCCACAGCAGTAGGTATGACACCACAGGAGCATAGTGGCAGAGGTATGCCTAACAAGGTGGCAATCAACACAGGCTTCAAGCCTTTACCAGTAAGGTAATTTCTGTAAAAATCTGAAGGTACAAAGACATGAAGCACTCCTGCCACAAAAAAGCCTAAAAGCAGATATGGGGACATCTCTGCGGTAATATGTAGTAAAGAGTGTAAAAAATTCATTATCAGAGAGATCAAATAGAATTTGTAAGCTCAATAAAATCTGCAACGCTGAGCTGCTCAGGACGTTTGTTCCAAACGGGAGCGGAGGTGTCAAAGCCCTGAGGCAGAATGGATTTGAGCGAGTTACGCAGAGTTTTGCGACGCTGGTTGAAGGAGGTTTTGACCACAGTCTTAAATAGTTTCTCATCGCACGGCAGTTTGTTCACACCATTACGCTTCATGGAGATTACCGCAGAATCAACCTTTGGAGGCGGAGCAAAGACCCCCGGCGGCACAGTGAACAGATACTCAATATCATAGTAGGCCTGAAGCAGTACGCTCAGTATGCCATAGTCCTTATTTCCGGCAGGAGAGGCTATGCGTTTAGCCACCTCCTTCTGTATCATGCCTGATACAAAAGGTATGCGGTCACGATTGTCAAGCACCTTAAAGAATATCTGGCTTGAAATATTGTAGGGATAGTTGCCTATGAGGGCAAACTTCTCATCGCCGAAGAGTTTGTCTATATCAATCTTAAGGAAGTCATCAAAAATAATACGTCCTTCAAGCTTCTCGCCAAAATTACGCTGCAGGTACTCCACGGACTCACCGTCAATCTCCACCACCTTAAGGTTTTTGTCCTTGGCAAGCAGAAACTGCGTTAGCACACCCATGCCAGGGCCTATCTCCAGCACATTATGCTGAGTGGTGGCATCGATGGTGTCAGCAATTCTCCCTGCCACATTAAGGTCTGTGAGAAAGTGCTGCCCTAAATATTTTTTTGCTCTAACTTCCATACTTAACAATTAGTAGCACAAAGGTATGAAAAAATCACTATCTTTGCCCCTCATTCAAAGTCAACAAGATGGATTTTTTAGCTGAATATCATATAGAAGGCCTTGTGGTAGGACTTCTTACATTTCTAATAATTGGCATATACCACCCTATTGTAATTAAGGCAGAGTACTATTTTGGCACTAAGAGCTGGTGGGCGTTCCTGCTGCTAGGCATAGCGGGGTTTGCCGCATCAATACTGGTTACAAACACCACCCTTTCAATACTTGCAGGTGTGTTCTCATTTACAAGTTTCTGGGGTATAAAAGAGATTTTTGAGCAGCGTCAGAGAGTGCTGAGAGGCTGGTTTCCAATGAATCCTAAGAGAAAGGATGATTATATTTCAAACACCGATGTCAAAGCCTGAGATACATTATCTTGAATCCTGCACCTCCACTAACCGCCTCCTTCTTGAGGCGCTCAAGAACGGCGAGGAACTGCCAGACGGCTACACTGTCTACACATCATACCAAAGCCGTGGCTACGGGCAGGTAGGCAACTCATGGGAGTCTGAGGGCGGCAAGAATCTGCTATTCTCCCTGCTCATACACCCTACCCAGGTTCACGCACTGGAGCAGTTCTTCATATCTGAGGCCATAGCCCTTGCCATAGCGGAATATCTTGACACTGAGACTGATGACATCAGCGTAAAGTGGCCAAATGACATATATTGGAGTGAAAAGAAAATCTGCGGCATACTTATAGAGAACAACCTCAGAGGGGCGTACCTTAAAGACTGCGTGATAGGCGCAGGGCTTAACATCAATCAGGAGGAGTTCAAAAGTAACGCGCCGAACCCGGTATCGCTGAAGAACATTACAGGCAACACATATAGCATTGAAGATGCGCTGCAGCAGATACTCACAAACTTTTTCACTCTTTTAGAGTTAGGCCACACCGATAAAAACACTCTGCATACCAGATACATAGAGCGTCTTTTCAGATATGGCGCACCTGCACGCTACATGGACGAAAAGGGCCATTTCATCGGCAGAATAACCGACGTAGAGCCAGACGGGCACCTGCACATAAAGGACTCCGACGGATATGACCGCCGCTATGCATTTAAGGAAGTTAGTTACATTCTGTAACTTTTAATTTTTTTATTTGCAACAAATACGTAAATTTGCACCTTTATTTAAAGAACTATTTTTTCAGCATGAAGAGAATTGCTTGTCTGCTTTTTGCCTTTGGTACGATTCTTGCCGTAAACGGTAAGGACGCCGATAATATCTTCGGCATTGAGGACGTGGCCTTCCCCGATGCGGAGACATACGAGGAGGAACTTGATTTTGATGAAGATATTGATGAAGACAGCGTGGTGACAATTATTTCGGACTCATCACTCTTCAACCATTGCCAGGTGTTTGACACCACACGCTATGAAGGCGTGTATAACAAGGTTTGGAGCACATCAGTGGTGAATCCGTACAATATCAACCTCTACAAGATGAAGGACACCGTGAAGATTGACCTGAGCGGTTACACACATCCTTTTCTTGGCAGAATCACCTCAAACTTTGGCATGCGCAGCTACCGCTACCACTATGGCACAGATGTGAAACTGCTTGTGGGAGACACTATAAGGGCTGCATTTGACGGAGTGGTTAGAATATCAAAATGGGGCAAGGGATACGGATATTACATACTCCTGCGCCATGACAACGGTTTGGAAACCGTATACGGGCACTGTAGCAAACTGCTTGTAAGCACAGACACTTACGTAAAAAGCGGAGACCCTATAGCCTTAGGCGGGAACACCGGCCGTAGCACCGGCTCTCATTTACACTATGAGATACGTTACGTGGGTAATGCAATAAACCCGGTTGATGTCATTGATTTTGAGACCGGTAAGCCGCGTGACGGCACGCTTGTAATTGATGCAAAGACGTTCAAATACAAGGGTGTGGTGCTTGAAACAAGGTATTATACAGTTCGCAAGGGTGACACTTTGTCAGGTATAGCTAAGAAACAGCACACCTCAGTATCAAAGATTTGTAAGTTAAATAATATCACAACAAAAACAGTGTTAAAAATAGGTAGGAAACTGAGAGTTAATTGATAACTGGTGATTCGGTGAATCGGTGAACCGGTGAATCGAATTTCGATTAAACGATTAAACGAATAACCGATTAACCCTAAAATAAAGATTATGGGATTTAATGATTTTTTAGGAAAACTTTTCGGCACTAAGGCCGATAGAGATATGAAGGCTGTAAAACCTTATTTACAGCAAATCAAAGAGGTGTATCCAAAGATTGAGGCTCTGAGCAATGATGAGCTCCGTGAGCGCTCGGCAGCCATCAAGGCTGAGGTGCGCGCAGTGGCTGCAGAGGCACAGGCAAAGATAGATGAGATTAAGGCTCAGATAGAGCAGACTGACTTCCAAGACCGTGCCCCGCTCTACGCAGAGGTTGACAAACTTGACAAGAAGGCGCTTGACTCCATGGATGAGATACTTGACCGCGTGCTGCCAGAGGTGTTCTCAATCATACGTGAGACCGCACGCCGTTTCAAGGAGAATGAGACCATAGCTGTTTTAGCCACTGATTTTGACCGTCATCTGGCCACCAAGTTTGACTTTGTGACAATTGACGGCAACTACGCCATTTACAAGAACGAGTGGATGGCAGGCGGCAACATGATTAAGTGGGATATGGCCCACTATGATGTGCAGTTCATAGGTGGCGTGGTGCTCCACAAGGGTAAGATTGCTGAGATGGCCACTGGTGAAGGTAAAACCTTGGTGGCTACGCTCCCTGTATTCCTTAACGCCCTCACTGGCAACGGCGTACACGTGGTAACTGTGAACGACTACCTCTCAAAACGTGACTCCGAGTGGATGGGACCTCTATACATGTTCCACGGACTCAGCGTTGACTGCATTGACAAGCACAAACCTAACTCAGATGAGCGCCGTCAGGCATATAACGCCGATATCACCTTTGGTACTAACAACGAGTTTGGTTTTGACTATCTGCGTGATAACATGGCATCATCGCCGAGCGACTTGGTACAACGCCGTCACAACTACGCTATTGTGGATGAGGTGGACTCAGTTCTTATTGATGACGCCCGTACGCCACTTATCATCTCAGGTCCTGTACCTAAGGGAGATGACCAGATGTTTGAGGAGTACTGCCCTAAGGTGGAGAAGGTTGTAGCCGCTCAAAAGGCTCTTGTAACTCGCCTTATCATTGACGCCAAGAAACTTATGGCCTCTTCTGATCCTAACGAGCAGGCTCAGGGAACCATCTATCTCTACCGTGCATTCAAGGGTTTGCCTAAGAACCAGTCACTTATCAAATATCTGAGTGAGCCGGGAGTAAAGGCTGCCATGCTCAAGACAGAGGCTGTCTACATGGAGCAGAACAACAAGCGTATGCCTGAGATTACAGATGACCTCTTCTTTGTGATTGAGGAGCAGCATAACAGCATAGAGCTTACTGACAAGGGTATTGACCTTATCTCCGCAGATACAGGCGACCCACGTTTCTTTGTGCTTCCAGACATAGGCACTGAGCTTGCAGAACTTGAGAACCAGAACCTTACAGAAGAAGAGAAACTTGCACGCCATGATGAGCTTATGGCAGACTACGCTGTAAAATCTGAGCGTGTTCACACCGTTAACCAGCTGCTTAAGGCCTACACCCTCTTTGAGAAGGATGACCAGTACGTTATAGACGGCGATGGCAAGGTTAAGATTGTTGATGAGCAGACCGGCCGTATTATGGAGGGCCGCCGCTACTCTGACGGTCTGCACCAGGCTATTGAGGCCAAGGAGCGTGTAAAGGTTGAGGCTGCCACACAGACATTTGCAACCATAACCCTTCAGAACTACTTCCGTATGTACCGCAAGTTGGCCGGTATGACAGGTACCGCCGAAACGGAGGCTGGCGAGTTTTGGGACATCTACAAACTTGACGTTGTAACCATTCCTACAAACCGTCCTGTGATACGTCAGGATATGAATGATCGTATCTACAAGACCAAACGTGCAAAATATAACGCAGTAATAGCTGAGATTGAACGCCTTGTGAACGAGGGCCGTCCGGTGCTTGTAGGTACCACATCGGTGGAGATATCTGAGCTCCTCAGCAAGATGCTTAACATGCGTAAGATTAAGCATAACGTGCTCAACGCCAAACTGCACCAGAAGGAGGCAGAGATTGTGGCTCAGGCAGGCCGCCCAGGCACTGTGACCATAGCCACCAACATGGCGGGCCGTGGTACTGATATCAAGCTGACCCCAGAGGCCAAGGAGGCCGGAGGTCTTGCCATCATTGGTACTGAGCGCCATGAGAGCCGCCGTATTGACCGTCAGTTACGTGGTCGTTCAGGACGTCAGGGAGACCCAGGTTCTTCTGTATTCTACGTATCGTTTGAAGATAACCTTATGCGTGTGTTCGGCTCTGACCGTATTGTTAAGGTTATGGACGCCCTCGGCCTGCAGGAGGATGAGATGATGGAGCACAACCAGATTTCAAAATCTATTGAGCGTGCCCAGAAGAAGGTTGAGGAGAACAACTTTGGTATACGTAAGCGTCTGCTTGAGTATGATGACGTTATGAACAAGCAGCGTACAAACATCTACGCCCGCCGTCACCACGCTCTTATGGGTGAGCGCATTGGCATTGACATTGTGAACATGATTTATGACGGCATAGCCGCTCTTGTGGATTCTCACTATGACTCCGCCGATGCTGAGGGCCTGCGATTTGATTTGATGCGCCAATTTGCTGTGGATGTAACTCTCACAGAGGAGATGATGCGCAAGACTAAGATTCAGGAGCTTACAGACCAGATATATGACAAGATATATGAGAGCTTCTCTCGCAAGAGTGAGCGCACTGCCCAGATAGCCTATCCTGTAATTAAGAACGTTTATGAGAAGCAGGGTCAGATGTATGAGCGCATCATAATTCCGTTCACTGACGGCAAGATGATGTACAACATTCCTGTAAACCTCAAGGAGGCATACGAAACTGAGGGCAAGGCAGTGGTTAAGGAGTTCCAGAAGGCTGTCCTGCTCCACACTATAGACGAGGCTTGGAAGGAGCATCTGCGTGACCTTGATGACCTGCGCACCAGCGTTCAAAACGCCCAGTATGAGCAGAAAGACCCGCTTGTAATCTACAAGATTGAGGCTCACGGCCTGTTTATGAGCATGATTGAGACCATAAACCAGAAGGCTATAACCATTCTTATGCGTGGTCAGATACCTGTACGTGAGGGTGATGCGGTTCAAGAGGCTCGCGAGCAGAAACGTGAGGACCCTTCACGCTACCAGACCAGCCGCAGTGACATTATGCGTGCCGGCCAGCAGGACACTCGTGAGCAGCAGAAGACCCAGCCAATCCGCGCTGAGAAAACCGTGGGCCGCAATGACCCATGCCCGTGCGGCAGCGGCAAGAAGTACAAGAACTGCTGCGGCAGAGGGGTGTAATCCCTAACCGCACCAAATAGCAAACCCGCCAGCAACCAAAAGGATGTTGGCGGGTTTTGTTTTTTTACAAGCTACTCGTTGGAGAATTACTTAACCATAACCTTCACAGCCTCATCACCCACTTTAACCACATACACACCAGATGCAGGCACTGGGTTGCCGACCTGCTTGCCAGCGGTGTTGTAGATGCTTTACTCTTCTGAGCTGAGACCGTCAACCATTATGTTTTTATCCTGAACGTAAACTTTGTCCTTAAACTCAGCCTCTGCGCTTTGTTCTTCAGCTGAAACAGGTTCACAAGTTATCTGGGTAAATTTATCCCAGCCTTGTGCGTTTGTGTATTCTTCTATCTTATTGCACGGCACATATAATTTGCAGTTTTCATAATCAAAGTTTTCATCAAGGTAGCTTGTGGGGTTAATGCCTGACATTGTTGGGCGTGGTATCAGACAAACTATCTTCTTTATGTTTGTGCAGCCAAAAAATGCGCCTCCTTCTATGCTCTCAACACTGCTTGGTATCTCAACTTGGGTAAGATTTATACAGTTATCGAATGCACGATATCCCACTTTGATCGTTCCATTAGGTATAGTTGTTGACTCAAGACTTGTACAGCCCTTAAATGCCTCTGCGCCAATTTCAGTAATGCTGTTTGGCAGTTCAACTGATTTGAGGCTTGTGCAATAACGAAATACATAGTCCACAACTGATGTTACTCAATTTGCTATTTTAACAGTTTCAAGAGCGGAGCAACCATCAAACAAATTATTGGCAACACTGCCTATGCTACCGGGTAATTCTGCAGAAGTCATACCTAAACAATACGTGAAAGCTCCACTTCCTAAAGACTTCACACCTTCAGGAATTTTTATTGACACAAGTTTTTTACAGCGATAAAAGGCGTATTCACCAATGCTAATGACACTGTTTGGTATCTCAATGGATGATAGATTTGCGCAATCCGTGAATGCATAATCACCTATTGTTATAACCTTATTTGACATTTGCAAGGACGTTAAACCACTACAACCATCAAACGCATTATTCCCTATGTAAGTAACACTGTTTGGTATTGTAAGAGTTGTTAAACGGCTACAACCATATAACGCATAATTTCCTATGGAGGTGATACTATAAGGAATCTCAATTGATGTCAAATTACGGCCCAAGTAAAAAGCATTATCTCCAATGGCTGACACAGGGTAGGGTTTGGAATTATATTCAACTAAAGCTGGAATTTCAATGTCGCCGATGCAACCTCCGTTTTCTCCAACAGACACAGTAGCATCGTCTTCATTTACAACGTAATTTAGATCATTATATACGAAAGTCTCGCCTGCCGCCATAACAATTTGCGGCATACATAGTAGCAAAGCTACAAAATAGAGTAGATTTTTTTCATAGTGTTTTAGTTTATTAGATTTCACAAAGATAAACAATACATCATATATTTCCAAACAATTATTTTTTCAGACCGCAGTGGCGGATTATCGGGCTAATTTGATAAAAAATTTCAAAAAAAGCTCGTTAATAACTGAGAATTATTTATTTTTGAAGTTTAGAATCAATACACGATATGACAAACCGATATGTGATTATAGTGGCGGCTGGCAAGGGTGTGAGGGTTGGAGGCCCTGTGCCCAAGCAGTTCCTGCCTCTTGACGGCAAGCCTGTGCTTATGCACACCATAGAGGCGTTCCGTGGCACTGCAAAGATAGTGTTAGTGCTGGGCAAGGATAATTTTGACTACTGGCGTGAGCTGTGCGTACAGTATGGATTTGAGGCTGAATGTACGCTTGTGGCTGGCGGAGCGGAGCGCTTTAACTCGGTTAAGAATGCCTTGGCCGCTATCCCCGATGATGCCATTGTAGGTGTTCATGACGGCGTGCGCCCGTTTGTGACACCATCCGTGATTGAGGAGGCGTACCGTACGGCTGAAGATAAGGGAAGCGCCGTGCCGGTGGTTGACTGCGCTGATTCTGTGCGTATTGTGAGTGAAGACGGATGCTCAAACGCCCCCATTGACCGCAGCCGTGTAAAACTGGTGCAGACCCCGCAGGTGTTCCGCGCCTCCATACTAAAGCAGGCTTACGATGTGGAGTTCAGCCCCTTGTTTACTGACGATGCATCGGTGGTGGAGCATGCCGGACATAAAATTTACCTTACCAAAGGGGACGTAAATAACAAAAAAATTACATATATAACCGATTTGGTGAATCGGTGAACTGGTGAATCGGTGAACCGTATTAAATTGAAAATTTAACTGTCAATTGTACGTCAAGGCTTCGCCTTTCCGTGATTACTTGCTGCGCTCGGCATAACTGAAACAAGTTTCACTTCTGCTCTCGCTTGCAGCGTAATTCAACTATCAACTGTCAACTGTCAACTATCAATTGAATATAAACTCCCCCATAATGTATCTCCCCGGTGTGGGGCCTAAAAAGTCCCAGATACTGGAAAAGGAGTTAGAGATACTAACAATCTCTGACCTGATACACTATTTCCCGTACAGGTACATTGACCGCAGCAAGTTCTACAAGATACGTGAGATAGAGACTGCCACGGCATACGTGCAGGTAAAGGGCGTGATAAAGGGATTCCGCCAGATGGGCGAGGGCCGTACCAAGCGTCTGGTGGCAATGTTCACTGACGGCGATGATTTCATAGAGCTGGTGTTTTTCAAGGGACTCAACTATATTCTTGACGCTTACCTGCTTGATACAGAGTATATAATATTCGGCAAGCCGAGCCTTTTTAACGGCAAGTTCTCATTTGTACACCCTGAGATAGAGAAACCTTCTCCAGACCGCATGACAGGCTTTATGCCGCTGTACCACACATCGGAGAAGATGAAGAACCATTTTCTCAACTCCAAGGCCATTCAGAAACTGGTGCTCACCGCCTTGAAAAGTATTGACCGCAAGGAGATTAAGGAGACTCTGCCTCAGCATATTATAGACAAATATCACTTTCCTGGTGCTGGGGAGGCGCTTGTGACCGCCCATTTTCCCAAGGATATGCCTACGCTTGACAAGGCGCTGGCACGCCTCAAGTTTGAGGAGCTTTTCTACATTCAGCTTGCCATTTTGCGGCAGGTAAACCAGTTCCGCAGCAAAGCTATGGGACATCCGTTCAACACTATAGGGCACTATTTCAACACTTTCTACAAGGAGTGTCTGCCCTTTGACCTCACCGATGCGCAGAAACGTGTACTCCGTGAGATACGTGCTGACGTGCGCGGACCTGGTCAGATGAACCGCCTTCTGCAGGGTGATGTGGGTAGCGGCAAGACCATAGTGGCGTTGCTCAGCATGCTTATGGCCATAGATAACGGCTATCAGGCGTGCATAGTGGCTCCAACCGAAATTCTTGCCACCCAGCATTATGAAAGCATGAGCAAGATGCTTGAGCCTCTGGGACTTGAAGTGCGTCTGCTTACTGGCTCCACACGTAAGAAGGAGCGTGAATATATTGCAGATGGGCTGACATCGGGGAGTCTGAAAATACTTGTGGGGACACACGCCGTGTTTGAAGACAAGGTGCAGTTTGCCAAGTTAGGCATTGTAATAATTGACGAACAGCACCGTTTTGGAGTGGCACAGAGAGCCAAGCTGTGGGGTAAGAACATACGCCCGCCTCACGTGCTTGTAATGACTGCCACCCCTATTCCGCGCACCCTTGCCATGACCCTTTACGGAGATTTGGACGTGAGTGTGATAGACCAGCTCCCTCCCGGGCGCAAGGCCATACAAACAGAGCACATCTTTGATGAGAAACGCCCTCAGCTTAACAACTTCCTGCGCCGCCAGATGGCTCAAGGCAGGCAGGTCTATGTGGTCTATCCTCTTATAAAAGAGTCTGAAAAAACAGATATGAAAGACCTTGAAAACGGCTTTGAGGCCATGAAAAAGGTGTTTAGCGAATTCACGGTGTGCATGGTTCACGGCAAGATGAAACCTGCCGAGAAAGAGGCTCAGATGCAGGAGTTTATAAGTGGCAGAGCCAATATGCTTGTTTCCACCACGGTGATAGAGGTGGGCGTGAACGTGCCTAACGCCACTGTCATGGTGATAGAGAACGCCGAGCGTTTCGGGCTCTCACAGCTGCACCAGCTGCGCGGCAGAGTGGGGCGTGGCGGAGACCAGTCATACTGCCTGCTGATAACCAAATACCAGATATCTTCTGACACGCGCAAGCGTATT
The DNA here is from genome assembly GCA_900316125.1 of uncultured Bacteroidales bacterium. Lineage (GTDB taxonomy): Bacteria > Bacteroidota > Bacteroidia > Bacteroidales > Paludibacteraceae > Enterocola. The sequence goes on from ONBO01000010.1 coordinate 21,089, forward strand.
GACATAATGACACAGACTACAAACGGCTTTGAGATAGCGGAGGCTGACCTGCGCCTGCGTGGCCCAGGTGACCTTGAAGGCACACTGCAGAGCGGTCTGCCGTTCAACCTGCGTGTGGCAGACCTTAGCCGTGACGGTGCCCTGCTCACCATGGCACGTGATGAGGCTGAACAACTCCTCACCTCAGACCCTATGCTCTCACAGCCACAGAACGCCCTGCTTCTCAACCAGCTCCACAGCAAAACCAAGAACGTAGTGAACTGGAGCTTTATCAGCTAAAATAGAGATATGTTGGCAAGTTCAGCTAAAATTCGCTAACTTAGCGCACTATTTTCGTCGGTAAAAAAAGGTTATTGGTCTATACTTTTATATGAAAATAATTGTTAAATATTAAATTTGTTCCCTAATATGAAAAAAGTATTTGTTTTAACATGGGCAGTTGTAACGGCAACTGTGATGATATGTGCCCAAAATGACAACACATTTCAGAATTGGACACTTGAGCAGTGTATGCAATATGCGCTTGACAATAACACAACCGTGTTAAAGTCCATTACCGCAAAAAGTTCCGCTGAACAGGACCTGCGCAAGTCAAAGGCTGCATTTGCTCCTACTGTTAGCGCCAGTACAAACCAAGGCTACACATACCGCAATATGCTTGGTCCTGACAATGAGTCTGTATATAACGCAAGCTACGGCATATCAGCAGGTATGACACTGTTTAACGGCGGAAGACTGACATACACAAAACGCCAGAATGATGTTTTGCTACAGGCAAGCCAGGAGGGTATTCTGAACACCAAAAAGCAGGTGCAAAGAGATGTACTTAGTGCATACCTTACCGTGCTCTACAATAATGAGACCGTAAAGACCAACGAAAAGATTTTTGAGCTTAGCAACGCCGAGTACGAGCGCTCCAAGATAATGTACGAGGTGGGCAAGATAACCAAGAGTGACCTTGCACAGGTGGCCACACAGTGGAGCCAGAACAAATTCAACCTTTCAAAAAGCCGCAACAGCCTGCGTACCGCAATCCTGTCACTTAAGCAGCTGCTTGAGATAAGCATCGATGTGGAGTTCAGCGTTGCAATACCAGAGATAGGAGACGACGAGATACTCGCCCCACTACCAGGCATGATGGATATTTACAACACAGCCATGGAAACCATGCCAAGCATAAAGCAGGCGGAACTTAACATAAAGAGCGCCGAGATAGGAAAGAGAGTGGCACAAGGCAACTGGATGCCTACCGTATCACTCAATGCCGGTCTTAGCGGCAGCTACACCACAGCGAATGATATAAGTTTGGGCGAGCAGTTCAAGACAAGCCTCGGCCCTACCGCAGGCCTTGCAATAAACATACCTATCTATGACCAGCGCACAGCCAAGACAGCTGTCAACAAGGCAAAAATCAACATAGAGAACAACAAGATAGCCTACCAGCAGGCAGAGATGAAGATATCAAAAGATGTTGAGTCTCTGTACGTTGATGCGCTCAACGCACAAGACAACTATATTAACGCCACCGAGAAACTGGGATTTGCGCAAGATAGCTATGACCTTGTGGCTGAGCAGTACAATGTGGGCATGAAGAACACCGTGGAGCTGCTTACAGCAGAGAAGAACCTGTTCCAGGCCCAGCAGGAAGTGGTACAATGCCGCTATCAGGCAATCATCAGCATCCAGCTGCTGAATATTTTGCAGGATAAAGAGATTCGAGTTGGTGTTAATTGAAAGTTGAGAGTTGAGAGTTGAGAATGGAAAATGGATAATGGAAATGAAAAGAATATCATACATATTTTTAGCCGCAGCGGCACTGGTAAGTTGCAGCAAGCAGCCGTCTGTGGAGGACTCCTTTGAGACGCAGGTGGTGGAGAGGGCCACAATAACAAACAGCGTCACAGCCACAGGAAAAGTGGAGCCAGTTAACAGCGTGGACGTAGGTACACAGGTGTCAGGCATTATTAAGAAACTGTACGTTGACTACAACAGTGAGGTAAAGGCAGGTCAGGTCATTGCGGAGCTTGACAAGACCACACTTCAGGCAGAGCTGTTGTCATCACAGGCCAACTTGGAGTCCTGCAAGGCAGAGCTTAAATACCAGGAGGCCAACTACAACAGAATAAAGGAGCTGTACGGCCGCAAGGTTATCAGCGATGCAGATATGGAGCAGGCAGACTACTCATACTCCAAAGCCAAGGCGGCGTATTCCAAGGCGCAGTCAGACATGGTGAGAGTGAAGCAGAACCTGAGCTACGCCACCATATACTCCCCTATTGACGGCATAGTGCTCTACCGTGCTGTGGAGGAGGGTCAGACAGTGGCTTCAAGCTTCAACACCCCTACCCTCTTCACCATAGCCAAAGACCTTACGCAGATGCGTGTTATTGCAAATGTGGATGAGGCAGACATAGGCAGCGTAAAGGAGGGTCTTGACGTGGAGTTCAGCGTAGACGCCTTCCCAGATGAGGTTTTCAAGGGCAAAGTAAGCCAGGTTCGCCTGCAGGCCACCACCACATCAAACGTGGTTACCTACGAGGTGGTTATAACCGCAAACAATGATAAAATGAAGCTTATGCCTGGCATGACCGCCAACATAACCATTATAACAGCCAGAGCCGTTGACGCACTTTATGTTCCTGTCAAGGCATTGTCATTCCGCCCATCCATGGGAGAACCAAAGGAAAGACCGCGCAGAGACTCCATGCAGGTAGTGATGCCAGACAGCATAAAGGAGAAGATGCAGAAGTTCCATGACGCAAAGAAGGTGTTTGTAAAGGAGGGGAACATGATTCATCCTGTTATAGTGGAGACAGGTGTGAGTGACGGCACAAAGACGGAGATAAAGAGCGGACTTGCAGAGGGTGACACCATAGTCACAGCCCAGACCGGCGATGTGAAGTCCATGCCAAAACCCTCAGGACAGAAAAACAGTAATCCGTTTATGCCACAGCGCCCGGGCGGAAGAAGAAGATAACACACCCCGATGAAAGAGATAATAGAGATACATGACCTTAAACGTGACTTTATTGTGGGCGATGAGACCGTTCACGCACTGCGGGGTATCTCTTTTACCATATATGAGGGTGAGTTTGTAACCATCATGGGAACAAGCGGCAGCGGCAAATCAACCCTGCTTAACATACTTGGCTGCCTTGACCGCCCCACCGCCGGAGAATATATCCTTGACGGCAATGCAGTCAGGCAGATGAACAAGAACCGCCTTGCCGAACTGAGGAACAAGAAGATAGGTTTTGTGTTTCAGTCATACAACCTTCTTTCACGCACCACGGCACTTGAGAATGTGGAGCTTCCGCTGCTTTACAACGGCAATGTAACCCGCAAGGAGCGCAAAGAAAAGGCGGAGAAAGCTCTCATAGAGGTGGGTCTTAAAGAGCGTATGTATCACTTTTCAAACCAAATGTCAGGCGGACAGATGCAGCGTGTGGCAATAGCCCGTGCGCTTGTGAATAACCCTGTGATGATACTCGCTGATGAGGCCACAGGAAACCTTGACACCCACACATCGTTTGAGATTATAGCCCTGTTCCAGCGTCTGCATCGTGAGGGGAAAACAATTGTGTTTGTAACCCACAACCCAGAGCTTTCACAATACAGCAGCCGCACCATAACCCTGCGTGACGGACGTATTGTTGATGACACACGCAACCCGCAGATGCTTGACGCACAGAAAACACTTGAATCACTGCCAAAAGAAGAATAATGAACTACGCAAACCTGTTTTACATAGCACTAAAAGCCATACGGAGCAATAAACTGCGTAGTTTCCTCACCATGCTTGGAATGATTATAGGCGTGTCTTCTGTAATAACCATGCTTGCCATAGGACAAGGTTCCAAGCGCAGCATAAAGGAGCAGATTTCTGAGATGGGCTCCAACATGATAATGATACGCCCCGGCGGTGGAATGAGAGGCGGAGTGCGTCAGAGCTCGTCTGATATGCAGACTCTCAAGCCGGAGGACTACACCGCCATTATAAGCGAGTGCCCGCACGTGGCAGCCTGCACGCCTCAGGTGAACTCAAGTGGTCAGATTGTTTTTGGCGCCAACAATGCTCCTGGCACAATATATGGTGTGAATGAGCAGTATCTTGACATACGCAGGTATAAGATTGCAGAGGGCTCCATTTTCACAGAACACGATGTTAAGACAGCCGCAAAGGTGGCGGTGGTGGGTAAAACAGTGGTTACAAACCTGTTCCCTGGCGGAGAAGACCCTATTGGCAAGGTGTTCCGCTTTAACAAAATACCAATGACCATAGTGGGAGTGTTAGAGTCAAAAGGCACAAACAGTATGGGTATGGACCAGGACGATGTGATACTTGCACCATACACTACCGTACAGAAGAGGCTCCTGTCCATAACGTACTTCCAGAGTCTGACAGCGTCCGCCACATCAGAGGCGGAATCTGACAAAGCCATAGCAGAGATACATTCAGTGCTGCGACGCAACCACAAGATAGCTGCCGGCGGTACTGATGACTACGAGATACGCTCACAGGAGGAGCTACTATCCACCATGAGCCAGACCACAGACATGATGACAATTCTGCTTGCCTGCATTGCAGGAATCTCCCTGCTTGTAGGCGGTATAGGTATTATGAACATTATGTTTGTGAGTGTTACTGAGCGAACCAAGGAGATAGGTTTGAGAATGTCAATAGGCGCCAAAGAGCGCCACATAATGCTCCAGTTCCTTATTGAGGCCATTATGATAAGCATAACAGGAGGTGTGTTAGGAGTGATTTTAGGATTGGTGGCATCGTGGATAGTGGGGGCTGTGGTTGGCTGGCCTGTATATGTACAATTATGGTCTGTGGTATTAGCATTTGCAGTTTGTACCGTGGCTGGAATATTCTTTGGCTGGTATCCCGCACAAAAGGCGGCTCGTTTAGACCCTATAGAAGCAATCAGATATGAGTAACAGCGTCATACCATTAAAGAGAAAGGAGTCATACTGCATAATTCATGTGGTATTCTGGATTATATATCTATGCCTCCCATTCTTTATGTCATATCTTAGTGGTTTCAGTCTTACAACAGAGCGTTATCTTAGAATGTTGCCTGACTTGATGATATGCCCTCTTGTTTTCTATATCAACTACTTTTACCTGATAGACAGATTCCTGTTTCATAAGAACATATTTCTCTACATACTGCTGAATTTTGTTCTGTTTGCCATTTGCATATCAGTAATGGTTTCCATATTCGGGTTTACACATCCTAAAAATGTAGCGCCTCCAGGTTTGATAAGAGATGAGATGTTTAAGGCCACCCTACTGCAAAAACTTGTAGGAGTGCTACTGCATCAGGGCATTTCAATTGTTTTCTTTATAGCTCTGAGTGTGGCTATTAAGATGACGTATAACTCATACGTAAAGGACGTTACCATTAAGACATACGAGATGGAGAAGAAGGAGGCGGAGCTTGCAAGCCTTAAAAGCCAGCTGAACCCTCACTTCCTATTCAACTCACTCAACACCATTTATGTGCTTGCCGCTATTGACGCAGACAAAACCCAGTATGCCGTTCACCATTTGAGTGATATGCTACGTTATGTACTGTATGAAAGCAACAATGAAGCCCTACCGCTTAGCAAGGAGATTAACTTTATAAAATCCTACACTGAGCTTATGAAGATACGGTATCAGGGCGTTGTGAGCATAAAAGAGTACTATTGCCAGAATTGTCATGGAATGGAGATAGCGCCTATGATGTTTATTGCATTGGTGGAAAACGCCTTTAAACATGGCATTAGCACCATAGAGCCTTCATTTGTACATATCAACATCGATGTAAAAGACAGAAGCATTGTATGCCAAGTGGAGAACAGCAACCACCCTAAAGCCATAACAGACCGCACAAACTCCGGCATTGGGCTTGTAAACCTAAAAAGAAGACTCGAGTTCCTTTATGAAGGAAGGCACTCACTTGTAACCGATATTATAAATAAAAAATATGTAGCAGAACTAATAATTCACACTTAAAAATCCATCTTACTTATGAATTACAAGTACAAATGCATCGCCATTGATGACGAACCACTTGCACTGTCATTAATTGAAACTTACATCAAGAAAACGCCTGAACTTGAGTTCGCAGGTGCGTACAGTAACGCCATGCAGGCCATGGAGAAGATCTCCACAGGAGGAGTGGACATTGTATTCTCTGATATACAGATGCCCGGAATTAACGGCATAGAGCTGGCCAAGATTCTCCCTGAGCACACCTACGTGATTTTTATCACAGCGTACCAGGACTACGCCCTTGACGGATTCAAAGTAAACGCAGTGGACTACCTGCTCAAACCGGTACAGTATGTAGACTTCCGCAAGGCCACATTCAAGGCTGCGCGCTATATAAACAGCACTCAGCTTGCATCTAAGAAGACATATCTGACCATAAGAAGCAACTACCAGATTATAAAGCTTGACACAGCCGATATTCTCTATATCGAGGCTGCAAAAGACTATATGAGGGTGGTCACCACACAAAAGGAGTATTTAACACTGGTAACTCTCAAGCAGCTTATAAAGAGTCTGCCTGACACGGAGTTTGTGAAGGTACACCGTTCATTTGTAGTGAACAGGAGACGAATCAAAATTCTTACAACTGAGGGCATAGTGATTGGCAACCGAACTATCCCCGTATCAGATAGCATGAGAGGGCATATTTTGAACGTCATAAGCAACAATTAGAAAACTTTTTACTACCTTTGCCGTCATTAGAGGAGAACAATACAAATTATGAAGCAGATATTTCTGATATTTTCAGCTCTTTTTCTAACGACGGCAATTACTATTGCCCAGGATAGAGGCACCATAACAATTAACCAAAGCGAGCAGCTTGACTCACTCGTATATAGGAACACCGCATCACAGCCGCAGTCTCAGCAAGGAGTAACCACGCAGGGGTTCCGTGTGCAGATATACTCCAGCAACCGCAACCAAAGTGCAAAAACCGGTGCGTTTAAAATTGAGAAGGAATTTACAGAATCATTCCCTGACACACACGCATATATAACCTACACCGCCCCGTTCTGGAAAGTGAGAGTGGGAGACTTCTCCACATACTATGAGGCTTTGGTATTCAGCAACAAGGTAAAGGACACATTCCCAGAGCGTGCCACGGAGGTGTTTGTGGTAAAAGAGGATAATATCAAGCCTATCTACTTCAACGCAGCACACACTGAACCGCAGGATCTATGATAGTGCGCATATACTCTGACAACCCTAACAAGAGGGAGATTTCTCAAGTGGCCGACATACTGCGTGGCGGAGGAGTAATCATATACCCCACTGACACGCTCTATGCATTTGCCTGCGACATGAACAATGCCGATGCGGTAAAACGCATAGCCAAAATCAAGGGACTTGACCCAGAAACCGCCCTATTCTCCATAGTGTGCGGCAGCATAAGCCAGATTAGCAACTTCACCACAATAAACAACGCCACCTACAAGATGCTCAAAGGTTGCCTGCCCGGCCCGTTCACCTTCATTTTCAAGGGAGGTAAGGAACTGCCAGGAATGCTAAAGAGACGCAAACAGGTAGGAGTCCGCATACCAGACAACTCCATAGCACAGGCCATAGTGGCGGAGATAGGCCGTCCCATACTCTCATCATCAATCCCCATCAATGAGGATGAGGTTGAATACTGTACAAACCCAGAACTCATAGAGGAGTGCTACCGCGATGTGGTGGACTGCGTGATAGACGGAGGCATGGGTGGAACAGAGCCGTCAACCATCATAGACTGCACCGGCGATGAACCCGTTGAGAAGCGTAAAGGGAAGGGAATCCTCATAGATTAGAACTCATGCTAAAAAGAATTATAACATTATCCATTGCCTTTATATCTGCCGTGGCAGCTATTGCAGGCAAACCAAAACTTGTGGTCATAATCACAGTTCAGAACCTCAACACATTCAATATAGGGCAGTTTTATGATGAGTTTCAAGAGGGCGGATTCAAACGCATGGCAGGCGGCACATACTACCCACGTGTGGAGTTCTCATATCTTGCCACAGACCATGCCACTGATGTAGCCACACTGCTTACAGGCACAGAACCATGCCTGCACGGAATTATAGGAGAGAAACGCTTCTACACCAAAGAGCTTAAATACATATACACTCTGACTGATGACAAGTCTCACGGCCTCAATGATGACCGCCACTTGAGCGGCAGAGCGCTTAACACCCTCACATACGCTGATATTCTAAATGAGGAGACATACGGTGTTAGCAAGATAGTTTCAGTAGCCACAAACCCCACCATAGCCATGCTTATGGCAGGACACTCAGGACTGCCCATTTATATGAACAACCTTAATGGAGAGTGGAGCACGTCATCATACTACACAGAGCAGATGCCAAAGTGGCTGGAGCAGTATAACTCAGAAAAGCCAATTGAAGGCTATATGGAACGCACATGGGAGAACCTCTATCCTGCAGCATACTACAAAGCGGCTGCAGCAGTAGGTGGAACAGGGTTCAGCTATGGAGTAAAAGCAACCTGCAACGGACTAAAGATGTACGATAACTTCACCACCATACCATACTGCAATGACTATATATGTGACCTTGCCCTCAAAGCTGCAGAAAAGGAGAAGATGGGCAATGACCTCACAACAGACCTGCTTATGGTAAATTTCTCTCTGTCACGCTTTTTTATGAAAGATGGTGTATCAGTCTCTATAGAGGAGGAGGACGCCTACCTGAGGCTTGACAAGACCCTGAAGCGCCTTATTGAGACACTTGAGAATAAAGTGGGGAAAGAGAACATTGTGGTGGCGCTTATAGGCTCCCGCACAGGAGCTGTGAACACCACAACCACCACAAACCGCAGAATTGAGTACTCTCCGTTCAATATTGACAAATACTCCGCACTGCTCAACTCATACCTTATGGCTTTCTACGGTCAGAAAAAATGGGTTCTGGGCTGCCGTGGCGGCAACATATACCTTAACCGTGAGGAGATAGAGAAGACCGGACTCAACCTGAAGGAGGTAAGTGAAAAAGCCAAGGAGTTCTTCTACCTGATACCTGGCGTGCAGAACCTCTGCACAGCAGAACAAATGGAGGAGGCATTCTATTCAAACAGCAGCATGCATTACGCCTACTACCGTAATCTGAGCGGAGACCTGCTCTACTCTCTTATGCCACGCTGGTATGAGGTTGACATTGATGACAAGCCTACAGGCTACTTCACATCATACAACACAGACATTCCGCTGTACATCTACGGCGGAGGGCATAATAAAGAAACTAAGGGAAGTATAAAGGCTACCGAGCTACTCAGAGGAGAGTTCCACTAACACATCCCTGTACGCTGTAAACACCTTGGATTTTGATACAAACCCTACGTACTTGTCACCGTCAAGCACAGGGAGGTTCCACGCATGAGAGTCATCAAACTTGCGTGCCACAGTTTCCATGGAGTCACCTATATATACCTTGGCTGGCGGTGAAACCATCAGGCGGCGCACTGTGAAGCGGTTATAGAGTTCCGGACGGAACATAATGTTACGCACCTCCTCTAATGACACTATCCCAAGAAATACGCCTTTATTATCAACTACGGCAAAAATATTACGTTTAGACTGTGATATAAGTTTTATAAGGTCTCCAAACATAGCGGATGGGGCTATGGTCTGAATATCAGTCTCTATAAGGTCATCTGTTTTAAGAAGGCTTAGCACGGCCTTGTCCTTGTGGTGGGTCATAAGCTCGCCTTTCTTGGCTAAACGCATGGCATAAAGGCTGTGAGGCTCAAAAACATATATTGTAATATAAGATATTACGCTCACTATCATAAGCGGTATGAACAGGGTGTAACCGCCAGTAAGCTCGGCGATAAGGAATATGCCTGTAAGCGGAGCGTGCATTACACCAGACATAAGCCCTGCCATACCTGCAAGAGCAAAGTTCTGTGCCGGTACGTCAACCCCCATGACATTTAGTATTACAGCCACCAGGAAGCCCGTAAAACAGCCCACAAACAGCGATGGCGCAAATATACCTCCGCATCCGCCTGCGGCATTTGTGGCAGCCGATGCAAATATCTTAAAAAGTATTATCATTAGTAGGTAGGCAACAAGCCATATAGTGCTGTTCTGCAAACCGTAGAAGAGGCTCTTTTCAAAGATTTGTGACTGGTTAAGGTTAAGCAGTGCCGATATGGAGTCATAACCCTCACCATACAGAGGTGGAAATATAAATATGAGCGCACTAAGAATAACGCCTCCTATTGCAAACTTTACCCAGATGTTTTTAACCTTTCTGAACATATCCTCAATCCAGTTCATTCCACGTGTAAAGTAGAGAGATGAGAAACCGCAAACCAGACCTAAAATAATGTAGTAGGGAATACGAGAGAGAGAGAACGCCTCACTGTTAAGGTTGAAAAGTGCAGAGTCTCCCTGTAGGATATAGGCTATGGTGGTGGCAGTAACAGATGATATGAGAAGCGGAATCACTGATGAGAATGTCATGTCAAGCATAAGCACCTCAAGAGTGAACACTATACCGGCAATAGGGGCTTTGAAGATACCACCAATGGCACCAGCCGCGCCGCAGCCAACCATAAGCATCAACGTCTTCTGATCTAACTTAAATAGCCTGCCTAGGTTGGAGCCAATGGCAGAACCGGTAAGCACAACAGGAGCCTCAGCACCCACAGAACCACCAAAACCAATGGTCACGGAGCTGGCTATTATGGAAGACCACATATTGTGCGGCTTTATAATGCTCTTACGCTGTGATATGGCAAAAAGTATCTTAGTTACACCGTGGCTGATATCATCCTTGACCACATACTTTACAAACAGAAGGGCCAATACAATACCCACTGAAGGGTAGACAAGATACATGTAGTGAGCCTCATTTATAGAAAAGTTCAAAGTAAGAAGATACTGGATAAGATGTATAAGCCCCTTCAGCAGGCATGCCGCCAGCGATGTACAGACACCTACAATAAAGCTGAGCAAGAGCACAAAACGGTCATTTGGTATGGACCGTTCCCTCCACTGCAAAATCTTAGTATATCTTTCACCCCACGTCATCACATCCCCTTTCCTGTAATTATTGTACGTATTGTGTATATTGATATCTTGGCGTCAAGCAGCAGCGACGCATTCTCAAGGTAAAGAATGTCGTATGCCGCACGCTCCACCATCTTGTCAACAGTATTGGCGTAGCCGAACTTAACCATCCCCCACGATGTAATACCTGGCTTCACATTCTGCAGCATATAGTAGTATGGAGCCACCTTCACTATCTGGTCTATATAGTATTTACGTTCCGGACGAGGGCCTATAATAGACATGTCATTACGCAGAACGTTATAGAACTGCGGCAGCTCATCAAGACGGTATTTGCGCAGGAAACGGCCAAAGCGTGTAATACGTTCATCATTCTCTGAAGCAAGCATCGGGGTACCGTTCTCAGCACCTATCACCATACTGCGGAACTTGTACATCATAAAAGACTTGCCATGCAGGCCTATCCTCTCTTGTGATATAATAGGGGTCCTGCCAATAATGATAAAGAGCAGAAGACACAGAGGTGAGAGAAGTACCATTACCACCACAGATGTCACAATGTCAAGCGCACGCTTTACACAAACCTCAGAGTCTGACATTTTAATGGCTGAGAGATCAACCACTGGTATGCCGTATAGCGTGTTGAGTTTTACACTGCCGGTAATAAGCTGATAACGTGACGGTATGAACTTAATCTTAACGCCCATGTCACCCACAAGGCCAATTATGGAGTAGATATCATTCTCAGTGATGTCATCCTTGGCTATGATTATCTCACATATACCCATATCAGATATCAGGTCTCTAAGCTGTGATGTATTACCAAGAATCAACTCCTTATCAACCACTACGCTCTCATCATAAGACACACTCACAAAACCCTTAACAATATATCCTGTTGACTTAGGGGTGGACTTCAAGTCTGAATAGAGTTTGGCAGCCTTACTCCCCACTCCCAGAATAAGAGTGTTGAAGCCAATCTCACCACGGTTTATACGTGTAATTGTTAGAGATGTTATTGTGAGTCTTGAGGCGTACGTGAGGCAGAAATGAACTGCCATAAGCAGCAGAAGAGAGTGCAGGAATACAGTGTAGTCACTCACAGGGTCATCAATAAGAATAGCAAAAAACAGCAACACAGACCCTATCACGGTGGAGATAAAAGTAGAGATAAACTCTGATAGTCTGGATTTGAACCACAAGGTATTATAGTATCCTGAAAGCCAGTACATGGAAATCCAGAAGAACGGAATAAGAGGATAGACTATCTTGGCGTTATACTCAGGGAGCAGATAATAGTAGCTGAAATCATCAGTACGCAGCACATCCATGGTCCTGACGCCGTTGACAATGGCCCAAGCAATGAGCGCTGATATGGCGTCAAAACACAAGTACTTGTATAACTGAATCTTATCCTTCATCAACAACTATTTCCTCAAAAGTACAAATGTACCGTTTTTTTCTAACTTAATAATGCCTGAAGGCTGTTTTTTTTCTCTATCGGTGCGACGATAGTTCACTATGTAGTCCACCCCGCTCTTTATCTCCTCTGATATCTCAGAAAATACGGCTGCGGCAGGCTCTCCGCTTATGTTCGCCGATGTTGAGACCACAGGCTTTCTGAGAGCTCCGCACAAATATTTGGAGAACTTCTCTGATGTAATACGAAGCCCCACGCTGCCATCCTCGGCTATAAGGTTCGGTGCCAGATTAACCGCCTCAGGATAGATGATTGTAAGCGGTTTCTCTGCCAGTTCAGCAAGGTCATAAGCTATGTCTGGAATCTCCTTAACGTACTGTGACACACGTGCCATGGAGTCACACAGGCACAGCATTGACTTGCTGTCAGCACGGCGTTTCAGCTCATAAATTTTCTTAACCGCCTCTGCGTTTGTAGCGTCACAACCAATGCCCCAAACTGTATCTGTGGGGTAAAGGATTATACCGCCTTCACGCATAACCTGAACCGCCTTTTTCACTTCTTCAACTATTATTTTATCAAGTTCTTCAATTTTTTCCATAATATTACTAACTTTGTATCTGCAAAGATAACACCAATTTAATTGAAAATTGACGAATTGATGAACAAAGTGAATAAAGTTGAAAGTTGAAAATTAACTCTCAACTATCAACTATCAACTGTCAACTGATATTATGGAATCCCGCTGGATAATAAATAATCTTTCTGAAGAAGATGAGAGATGCAAGGAGAGCCTTGTGGAGGAACTGAAGATCAGCCCCACCCTGTGCCAGCTTCTTGTACAGAGAGGTATACGCACTATGGAGGACGCACGCCGCTTCTTCCACCCGCAGCTTAGCCACATACATGACCCGTTCCTGCTCAATGACATGGACAAGGCCGTAGAGCGCATAAACCGTGCATTAGGCAAGAAAGAGAAGATACTCATATACGGTGACTATGACGTGGACGGCACCACAGCTGTGGCGCTTGTCTACAAGTTTCTGCAACAGTTCTACTCAAACATAGATTTCTACATTCCAGACCGCTATGATGAGGGCTACGGCATCTCATACAAGGGTATAGACTACGCATCGGAGAACGGATTCTCACTGATAATAGTGCTTGACTGCGGCATTAAGGCTGTGGAGAAAGTTAAGTACGCCACACAGAGAAACGTGGATATCATTATCTGTGACCACCACAACCCCGATGATGTGCTTCCGCCGGCGGTGGCTGTTCTTGACCCTAAACGTGTGGATTCCACATACCCCTACTCACACCTGTCTGGCTGCGGTGTAGGCTTCAAACTAATGCAGGCGCTTGCCACAAGCAACGGATTCTCTCTTGAGAAGATGCTTTTCCCGCTTATGGACCTGCTTGCTGTCAGCATAGCCTCTGACATTGTGCCTATCACAGGTGAGAACCGCGTGCTTATGCTCTATGGACTAAAGCAGCTTAACACAAATCCGAGCGTGGGTCTGCAAGGAATAATTGAGGTGTGCGGACTGCGTGGCAAGGAGGTTACCGTAAGTGACATTGTGTTCAAAATTGGACCCCGCATAAACGCTTCCGGCCGTATGCACTCAGCCGGTGAGGCAGTGGAACTGCTTGTAACCAAGGATCTGCGCTTTGCCAAGGACCGCAGCGGACGCATAGACCGCTACAACCAGGAGCGTAAAGACCTTGACAAAAAGACTACAGAAGATGCTCTTGGCAGCATAGAGGATGACCAGGAGTTTGCAAACCGCAACTCAATTGTAGTCTACAATCCAAAGTGGAGCAAGGGTGTTATAGGTATTGTGGCCTCAAGGCTCAGTGAGAAGTTCTACCGTCCGTCAGTGGTGCTGACACTCTCTAACGGATTTGCCACAGGCTCAGCCCGCTCTATAAGCGGATTTGACATATACAAGGCCATAGACTCCTGCCGGGACCTGCTTGAGAACTTTGGAGGCCATATCTACGCCGCCGGACTAACTATGAAAGAGGAGAATGTGCCGGAATTCCAGCGCCGTTTTGACGAGTATGTAACAGCAAACATAACTGAGGAGCAGAAGACACCACAGATAGATGTTGACGCAGTTATTCACTTCAGTGAGATAACACCTAAGTTCTTCAACATTCTGCATAAGTTCGCCCCCTTCGGACCTGAAAACCTGAAGCCGGTTTTTGTAACTCACAATGTGGTGGATTTTGGCACCAGCCGCCTTGTAGGACGTGATTTGGAGCACCTGAAGCTGGAGCTCACAGAGCCAGACAGCGAGAACGTGATGAACGGAATAGCGTTTGGTATGGGAGAGCAGTTTAATGATCACATCAAGGAGCTCAAGCCTATAAGCATCTGCTACACCATTGAAGAGAACAACTTCAACGGCAACAAATCCATCCAACTGATGGTGAAAGATATAAAGGTTTAATTTACGGACATAGTATCCGCCTTAATCTGACGTGCCAGCATCTGAGGGTTTTCAAACTTCTCCTCAGCACGCAGGTATTTCAGCATCTCTATGCGTATCTTCTTCTGGTAGATGTCTTTCTCAAAATCAAGGATGTGCACCTCAATGGTCTTTGAGGCGCCTAAAGCTATGAATGTAGGTCTTACACCTATGTTGAGCACTCCCTTGTAGCATTTGCGGTCTCCCTCAATAGTCACCTTCACAGAATATACACCCTCCATTGGGATTAGCTTGCGCACGTCTGAGAGCGCCACGTTGGCGGTAGGGAAACCTATGGTCTTTCCAATGTTTCTGCCATGAACTATAGTGCCCTCTATTGAGTAGTTGTAGCCAAGATAACGGCTTGCCACATCAACCTTGCCAGCCTCCAGCTCCTTGCGTATAACAGAGGAGCTCACCTGCTTCTTGTTCATTGAGTAAACGCCGCACGCCTCAACCTCCACACCGTACTTATCGCCGCAGCTCTTGTAGTATTCAAATCCATTCTCACGGTCTTTGCCAAAGTGGTGGTCATATCCTACCAGCAGGTATTTCACATTCAGTTTTTCAGCCAGCACATGGTGCATAAAGTAGCCGCTGGTCATATCAAAGATATCCTTTGACTTTATAACGTAGCACAGGTCAATCCCCTCCTTTTCAAGCCTTGTCAGACGCTCTTCCTTAGTAGTAAGAAGTTTGGGAACATAGCTCGCCTTCAGAATCTCTCTGGGATGTATGGCAAAAGTAACCACAACTGTCTTCAGGCCTCTTGCAGCTGCGGCACTTTTCAAGTTGTCAAGCAGAGACTTATGGCCAACGTGAACTCCGTCAAAAAAGCCTATCACCGCAGCGTATCCGCCATCGGCGTCAAACCTGTCACAATCTTCTATAACCTGCATTTCCGTGTTTTTTCATTAGAATTTCGGCAAAGGTAATAACTTTTTGCAAACGACCTACAATATCGATGTGAAATCTTACATTTTTAAACTTTTATAACAAAATTTTGATATTTGCTAAAAAATGGCTTATCTTTGCACCGCTGTTTCAGACAGCGGTATTGCCTTGTCGTATAACGGTTATTACATCAGATTTTGGTTCTGACTATCTCTGTTCGATTCAGAGCAAGGCAACAAAGCTTCAAAAATTCTGTAAAAAACTTTTGGTTTTATTTGGTAATTGTACTACCTTTGCAGCGTTTTCATAGAAGTTGATTGATGGGCTCATAGCTCAGTCGGTTAGAGCATCGGACTCATAACCCGCAGGTCCTTGGTTCAAGTCCAAGTGGGCCCACCAAAAAAGAAACCAGCCATTCGGCTGGTTTTTCTTTTTTGGCGGCACGCTGAAGCGTGCTTCCAGCCGTTCGGCTGGTTTTATCCTCACTCCTCTATGATTTCTTTAAGCCGAATCTTCTTACCTGCTATAACGGGGCATATCTGGTATGGCTCCATTATGAGATTACCGTTAACGCGGTATATGATTGCAGCTGTGGAGTTCTTGGTTGAAGGTTTATCAACTGAATCCTCAAAGTACTCCTCTATGCTGAGGTCATAGCGCTCCCCTGAACCATATATCTTGTGACCAGAGCAATGGATATGCTCATTTGAGTAGTAATCTCCATAGCTTATAACGTCCACATCATCATGGTTTGAGGTGTAGATGAATGTCTGTTTCTTGCCATCGGGGGCTTCATAGACAAACTTGTGAGTACCCCAGAACGGGCTCACGTATGGAGGTATAGGATCCTTCTTATCAGGGTCATAATCGCAAATCTTCTTTAGTGACTCCACAAACTTGACAATATCCTCCTCCGCGCTGAGAGGTGAGTGCCCGCCGTTAAAGCTCATGTGGTATGAACTGCCGGTGCTGAACTTTATGGATATGTCGGCATCTGTGGTCAGGGGAAGTCCGCTAACCTCAACACACCACTCATTATACTTAAGAATACCGCTGCTGCGCAGGGCGTTTTCCACACTGCTCTTAACCTTACCCTTAAAGGCCATGTCAAACACCTGATACAGGTAGTACTCAGGCTCATCGTTCAAACTAGCATGCAAAGAGTCATCCTTTATCTCAAGTTTGTATGCACCATAGCCACGGTCATAATAGAAGAATGACATGGCGGTTATTTCACCCTTTTCATCCTCCATTGATGTAAATGATTTGTGGTCATACCTATAGCCGCCACAAACTGGAATATCCTCCTTCATACTGCTTATCTTTTTTGCTAGCACCGCCCCACAGACAACTACCAGCAGAGCAGAAACAATAATTATATACTTCATATTATCTAAATGTTATAACTGTCAACTGATTATCACCAGCGTCCGCCTGCACCACCGCCTCCAGTGGAACCTCCGCCGTAGCTGCCTCCGCCACCGCTGGAACTGCCACCGCCGCTGCTTGAACTTGAGCTGCGCTGAAGCCTTGGCAGTATCACCTCAACAGTGAATACAGTACCGCAATGCTGACAGGTGTAAGTGTCAATACGCTTGCCGGAGTGTGAGTATGTGGCAGGTGTTACTTCAACCTTCTTATCGAGTT
>ONBO01000036.1 GCA_900316125.1 uncultured Bacteroidales bacterium
GGGACGCAAGGTTCGCCCAGACCTCAAGTGCGGTATCTGCGGTGAGCACGGTGGTGAGCCTTCATCAGTAGAGTTCTGCCACAGAGTTGGTTTGAACTATGTATCATGCTCTCCGTTCCGTGTGCCTATTGCACGTGTAGCCGCTGCCCAGGCCGCTGTTAAAGAGTAATTATCACTTAAACATAATTTGTAAAGGGACCTGTCCGTATGGGCAGGTCTCTTTTTGTGTCTACAAAAGACATTTGACGATTTATCTGCAAAAACGTCGCAGAATATGCATCATTGTGTTTCTTTAGTGTGACCTTCACTAAAAGAAGTTGACACATTTGAGGAGGTTAAACTGATTCTTGGGATGTTGAAGGTTTTTTGTGCGTCAAGCACGAAGAAGGGAGGGACCCAGCCGGTGGGATCCCTCCCATTTGTTTGGTATGCAGAATGCCACACCAGTGCGATTGCGACATCCGATATTTCGCCGTAACTTTGCACTCGAAATCAAAACCGTTATTCCACCTATGCTGACTGGAACCATATTCCGCAGAAAGGACGAAATATTTATGTGAACCTTACGTTTGATTTATAGATATGAAACAGATTACAATATGGATTGGTGCACTGCTGACTGGTGCAGTCCTGGGATTGCTGCAAATCCATGCAGTAGATGTTGCCGCGGATTTCGTGGCAACAGTATATACACGATTGTTCCGATTGCTGGCTGTTCCCATGATTGTGCTGGCAGTAATCACGACGATGCCCCGTATGGGTACTGGAAGACAAACAGGAAAGGTGTTCCGCCATGCGCTCGGCTATACGCTGCTGACAACAGTCTGTGCGGCAGTGACCGGCGCTGTCCTCTTTTGGCTGGTGTCGCCAGGCAACCTGCCTGAGGAGATTGTTGCTTCGGAGACAATGCAGGATCCTCAGTCAACCACCTATTATGATCATATTCTCAACACCATTCCGGACAACCTCATCAAACCGTTTCTTGAAGGAAATGTACTGGCCTTGCTGATTATGTCATTTGCCATAGGCATTGGTTTGTCCAAACTTCCCGATTCTGAGAACAAGCAGATTGTAATCAAAGGACTGAATGGATTGCAAGACTTGCTGTTTCTCCTCATCCGTGGTCTGATTTGGACTCTTCCGCTCGGCGTCGTGGCATTTGCAGCACAACTGACGGCACAGGTGGGGGCGGGAATCATGGTAGATTCCATAGGCAAATACGTGCTTGTGGTACTAGGGGGAAATGCCATCCAGTTTTTAATCGTGCTGCCTTTGTTCCTTTTGGCGAGGCATCTCAATCCCGTCCAAGTGTTTACAAAAATGAGCCCTGCGGTATTGATGGCACTTTTCACGAAAAGCAGTGCTGCCACTTTGCCCGTCACGATGGAGTCTGCCGAGCATCGCCTTGGGGTACGGAAGGATGTGGCGAGATTTATCCTGCCCATCTGCACCACCATCAACATGAACGGCTGTGCCTCCTTTATCCTTGTCACGTCTCTCTTCGTGATGCAGAACGGAGGAGTTTCTCTGACTGTGTCAACTGTCCTGTTGTGGATTTTGATTTCGGTCATTGCGGCTGTTGGCAATGCTGGAGTACCGATGGGATGTTTTTTCCTCACATTCTCTTTGATGTCTGGAATCGGTGCTCCAGTGGAAATTCTTGGGCTGATACTTCCCATCTACACCGTAATCGACATGATAGAAACGGCAGAAAATGTGTGGTCTGACTCCTGTGTATGTGCCATGACGGACCACGATTTGTCCTGATAAACGTCCATTACCATTGTTGGAGCTGACGGCCGTATTCACCTCCCCTGAACAGGTGGAACGACTGATTGATATCGACTATGGTCGGTTCGACTGGAGCCGTTCACCCAATCCGGTGCTGTCGTCCAAAACAAAGAAAGTAGGTAAGTTCTTTTCACTTTACTTTTAAATATAAAATTTCGAGGGGTCCACCCATCCGGCTCGAAGCGCATATTTGATTACCTCGTGTGCCGTGTTCACGTTCAGTTTCCTGAAGATTTTCTTCCGGTGGGTTGTGATGGTATGGATACTAGAAAACCGCTCTGTGGCGATTTCCTTCGTTGTCTTTCCTTGTGCGATCAGCTTAACGATGGCCATCTCTGTTGCAGTTAGAACCTCTGTCTCCTCTTCCTCCCGCCTGCTTTTCAGCAGCATCTCCATCGCCCGCTGGCTGATGTACCGCTGGCCTTGGCATGCGGAGCTCAATGCCTCCCGGATATGCTGTATCGGGCTGTCCTTGAAGACGATGCTGAAGGCATGTGAGGAGTAAATGATTCTGCGGAGGAATTTCTCCGTCAGCTCGTCGGAGATCAGCAACCAGTTCGTCATGGCATAACGTTCGCTGATCACCAGCAGCTGGTACTCGTCTGCAAAGTTGAACAATGTGTAGTCGAGCACTACTGTCGAGTTCTCATTCTCCTGCAGTAACTGTAGCAACCCTGTTTTGTCGCGTGCCCGTCGGACCTGATTCCTTTCGTCTTCCCTGATTATTCGTTCAACCGCGAAGCGTGTGAGATCCTGATTGTCTGCTAATATAAAATTACCCATTTTTCTGTAACTTTTTGCATGCAAAGTTATAAAAATGGGTAATTCTATCTATAATTATTAGAATATTTGGAATAAGATTCTTAATCTTGTTGGTTTTTTTGTTATTCTGTTCTTTATTATTGTTGTGATGAGGGAAAGGACGGAATTTTATTCTTAACGGGAATAATCTTCGCCGCTGTCCGTATGCTAGTGTGTTGTCGGCGGTGGCGATGTCCATCAAATGTTTCATCAGATGTCGCAGGAGGCATGAAGATAACATCAGAGATTAACGGCAAGTATCGACCTTACACAGATGACATTCGGTTACAGCCGTGATGATATTGCTTCATTCCTTCCAACATATCTTGATATGAAGATTCTGAAGAATGACCCATTCCAGGTTCTTGACCAGAACGGTGTTGGTCAGCTTGTTCAGATGGCTACAGAGAAGGGACGCAAGGTTCGCCCAGACCTCAAGTGCGGTATCTGCGGTGAGCACGGTGGTGAGCCTTCATCAGTAGAGTTCTGCCACAGAGTTGGTTTGAACTATGAACTACGTATCATGCTCTCCGTTCCGTGTGCCTATTGCACGTGTAGCCGCCGCCCAGGCTGCTGTTAAAGAGTAATTATCACTTAAACATAATTTGTAAAGGGACCTGTCCGTTTGGGCAGGTCTCTTTTTATACTCTTATGAGTCTCTTTCGACGATTATTGACTAAAAACGTCGCATAGTATGCGACAATTTGCAGCTTTATTTGTTGATTCGGAATTAAATTCGTATCTTTGCCGCAGAATTTGCGACGTTAATCATTGCGTAATGTCGCACAAAGTACGAATGCATTATGTATATACACGAAAGAGATAATTGGACGGACTTCCGTTGGGACACATCTCAAGTGTCACTCCTTCAGGAGAAAGTATTCCGTAAACAGGGCCTGCTTTACGGCAGGTTGAGTTCATTGGGATTTGACAGCAAACTCCGTGCTATGGCAGAGAACCTGACATACGATGTAGTATATTCTTCGGAGATAGAGGGCATACGACTGAATGTTGATCAAGTTCGTTCTTCCATTGCCCGAAAGCTTGGTATTGAGAACGTGAAATATACTGCGCCATCACATTACGTCGATTCTGTTGTTGGTGTAATGCTTGAAGCGGTACGACACTATGACATGACGCTCAGTAAAGAGAAACTATGTGTGTGGCAAGCTGCATTTTTCCCTTCAGGCTATAGTGAAGGAAGCCAGATAGAAGTAGGTCAGTACCGCACAAACGAGGAGCATATTGTTAGCGGAATGTTTGGGCGCGAGAAAATCCACTATATTGCTCCATCGCCTGACCGTGTAGAAGAGGAGATGGAAAAGTTTCTCGCCTGGTTTGATGGAAAGGAGCCAGTAAGCAGCGTCATCCGTTCTGCCATTGCCCATTTCTGGTTTGTGAGTATTCATCCATTCGAGGATGGTAATGGGCGGTTGGCCCGCATCCTTTCAGACATGCTTCTTGCTCGTGGTGAGAAGAGCGAGTTCCGTTTCTATAATGTTTCATCACAGATTAACAAGGACAAGAATCACTACTACGAGATTCTGGAGCGTATGCAGCATGGCGATGGCGATATAACTGAGTGGTTAATATGGTACATGCAGAAATTGGTGGATGCACTTGACGAGGCAGACACCATCGTCACCACCATCTTGAACAAGAGCTTCTTCTGGCAGAAGGCATCGTCAGTACCAATGACAGAGCGTCAGACGCAGATGCTCAACCTCTTTCTTGACGGCTATGAGGCAAAGATAACGTCAAAGACATGGGCAACATTGGCAAAGTGCTCGAAGGACACAGCCATACGTGACATCCAAGATTTAGTTGACAAGAATATCCTGATAGAGGACATTCCGGGAGCCAAACGTCCAAGTTACTCCATCGTCTATGATGCTGAGGACTTGACGCAGTTCTTCAACGAGGTGAGCATCACAGAGGTAAATGGCATTCCATATCTAAAGGCATTGTTCAAGGGAAAGAAACCTATCTGCGAAAGAATTTTAAGGCTCGATGCTGACAGATACCAGAAAGGCGATTTGCCATTGTCCAATCTGCTCAGCAAATACTGCTCGCATATCGTTGCAAGTAATAAAGAATAAAAAATCAAAAATCATATAAAACGGCATTTGAATGGATGTTGGAAGAAACAATATGCTCCATTTCATAGAAGACTAAGGAAAATTGCTTCCTTGCCTTTCTGAAAATTATGATACTAAAGATGATATTGCAGCTTTGAAGTATTTCGAGCAACTGTTTCCTGATTTAGAGATAATACCTATCTATTCAAAATCTCTCATAAAAGGTCAATATGGAGGAGGTGCATTACATTGTGTAACTTGGGAGTATATAGAAAAGAATGACTCATCCATCCCTTTAACGAATAGTTTGTAAATTTCAATTTAGCTAATATAAGATAATAACATAAGAAAAGATAATTCTGCCGAAAAAACATGGTTGTCGTTGCCATGAGCGTGTAAAAACGTGCAGAATGTGTCGGATTTAAGGTGTCTGTACTTTAAATAAACCTGTATGTAGCTGATTGTCAGCATCTGTTAGCCGCTCAGACAGCAGTTAAAGAGTAAGTTAACTCTAATAATAAGTTAAGGGACCTGTCCGTTTAGGCAGATCCCTTTCAATTTACCGACAGCAGGTGAATAATGATGGATTATACTGGTTGTCAACATCAGAAATCTCCAACTCTTTCTATGCTGATCACCTTGTAATTTACTCTAAAATCCATGAAACCCGCCGTAATTCAGAATACATCCAACTCGGTTACAGTCGAGACTATGGTATGGCAATTCGCCCTGTTTCTCATTAGAACTTTATTCTTCATTAATTATACGATTATCATAAAAATAATTCTCGTACTTACCATTATTTTTTGTGGTGGTGAAGTATGGTGAAACGCCCGAATATACTGGAGACACTTTCTTCAAATCTTCAACAGCAGACTATAATTTCCCATTTGACGGTTGGGACAGTCTCATAGTTCCAGCTACTACAAACCACACCTATACTGCCACATATTGTTCTAAATTAAGTGTAAGCGTGCTATTTAGGCAAATAGAGTGAGCTCCAATTTGTAATAGACGCTATCACTATCGCGGTAAAACTCATTTGCACCCCAACGCTGCCAGTATTGGTGAGTCTTGAGGCGGTGCAGTACAGGAATGAAGATGAAATCGTAATTGGCCTTCAGCTCGGGCATGACTGACATGAGCATGTCATAGTTCAATCTGGTGCCGCGATATTTCTCAGCTACAATGAAAGAAAAAACAGCGATGTAGCGCTTGGCGTTCAGGCTTTTTAACAGCTCCGGATTGTCACTTAGAATCTGCTGCGTTTCCTCCTCAATTCTGTAATCACTCATATTGAGCAGTCCTATTACATTGCCGTTCTCATCTAAGGCTTTGACGCTTAAAGGCCAGTTGAAATGCAGATTTTGCACCCATGACTCCACCTCGGCACGGTCAAAACCGTATTGCCGTACCATCCAGTCAGTAGTCAGCGGTGCGTCATCTTCAGTCATTCTTTGTAATATGTACGACATTGTAGGTCAATAGTATTTCAGGGTGATAAGATAATTTTGATTTTCGAAGGCCTGGGATTCCCATATCTTCTTCTCGGTTAAGATAGATGTACCTCTCAGGCAGATGCTCTGCAAACTGCTGGTTAATAATGGCAAAAGCGCCCTCCACATGACGGTCTGCCTTCTCTACACATACGTCAAATGTGTCAGTTGTAACAGCGGAGCCGTAAGAGAACGCTACCATACTACCGTTCACAAAGATGCTTCCGCCTATCATCCCAAGGGAGTCCCAATTTGAAAATATGATCTCCATTACCTCCCTTTCAACATCTATAGTTTCATTGGCATCCTTCTCTTTCTGCCATATTTCCGTAAGACGGCGACATTCGTCAAATAATTCCGGCGTAATATTACGGTATTCAAAATCAGGATGCTCTGCACGGAAACGGTGGATGTGATTTCGCTTGGCGTCCAGATGTTTGCCATGAAGTGTCGCCAGATCAGTTCTGCGGTAGATGTAATCATATTGGTCACGTGATGATTCAACGGAAACTGAGACGTTTGGGAGAACGTTATTGAATTGTGCTACCTGTGAGTCTTCAAGTCCAACCAATGTCAAATCTCCATTACTGTCATCAAGCAACGTCTCAATAAGTTCCAACTGCAACTCTTCTGAGGTGCAAACCATATATGCACGCTGGCCGTTAAAGGTATAGCGCAGCACTACGGCGTTCTCAAGCACGCACACCTCAGTTTGGTACCAGAACTGCCATCCCAAAAGGTTGGCAAAGGTGTAGTTGCAGTTACGTCTCCCAGAATGAAGAGTGACGGCCTGCATTGCCTCGCGGTCTGACAAAGTTAAAGGATGAAATGTCATTTTACAGAATCTTATTCCGCATAAAAAATCCGACTGGATTTCAGCCGGACTTTTTTATTGTGTTGCTTTTGTTACTCTTGAGTTTCTGGGCTCTTCTCCTCAACTATTTGGATTTCCCCGTTCTCAATGTGCATTTCGTTGGCGGGGAACTGCTCAAGAAGTGCAAGATTGTGTGTGGCCATGATTATGGTGGTGCCTTCCTCTTTGCAGATGCGGTGGAGTAGTTCCATAAGGCCCTTGCCTGTCTCCGGGTCAAGGTTTCCTGTAGGCTCGTCAGCAAGGATTAGCTTTGGCTTGTTAAGTAGGGCGCGTGCTATCACTATACGCTGCTGCTCACCACCTGACAGCTCATGTGGCATTTTGTAGCCTTTTTTCTGCATACCCACTTCTGATAGAACTTCCTCAATTCTCTTCTCCATTACATCAGTGCCGCTCCAGTCTGTGGCGCGAAGCACAAACATAAGGTTCTCCTTTACGTTACGGTCTGTGAGAAGCTGGAAGTCCTGGAAAATGATACCTATCTTGCGGCGCAAGTAGGGGATTTCACTCCTACGAATTAGGTTAAGGCAGTATTCAAATACATCGCCTTCGCCACGCTCTATAGGGAGCTCTGCATAAATTGTCTTCATTAGGCTGCTCTTACCTGAACCCACCTTACCGGTGAGATACCAGAACTCGCCTTCACCTATCTCTAATTTGACATTTTTAAGAACAAGCTGTTCTTTCTGCCAGATGTCAACATTCTGATACTTTATGAGGGTACTCATTTTTTGTTACTTTATGACGTTTCTTTAAATCTTGTGCTATGTCCTCTATGCTCAGTCCTTTTGATGTGAGCAGTACTATTAAGTGATACATGAGGTCAGAGGCTTCATATATTAGCCTGCCGTCTGTACCGTTGGTGGCCTCTATAACTGTCTCTACAGCTTCCTCTCCAACTTTCTGTGCCATTTTGTTTACGCCAGCCTTAAAGAGTGAAGTGGTGTAGGAACCTTCTGGCATCTCTGCGTGACGGCGCTCAATAAACTCTTGCAGAGTCTTGAAGAACATTATGCAGTCTGCTTCATTAACCTCATCAAAGCATGTGTCACTGCCTGTATGGCATACAGGACCAACTGGATTAACTTTAATAAGGAGTGTGTCTTTATCGCAATCCTCTTTGATTGACACTACGTTCAGGAAATTCCCGCTGGTCTCGCCCTTTGTCCATAGGCATTTGCGTGTGCGGCTCCAGAATGTCACCTTTCCTGTCTCCTGTGTGATTTTTAGTGACTCCTCATTCATGTAGCCTAGCATAAGCACTTTGCTTGTGTCTGCGTCCTGAATGATTGCGGGGATAAGCCCGCCTTGCTTTTCAAAATCTAAATTTTCCATTATCTAACTGGGATATTCTGTTTTTTGAGATACTCTTTCAGATCTCTGATATCTATTTCTCCAAAGTGGAATACGCTTGCTGCAAGGGCTGCATCGGCGTGACCTACAAGGAATGCATCTCTGAAGTCCTCTTTGCGGCCTGCACCACCAGAAGCAATCACTGGTATGCTGAGCTCACAGTGCAGACGGTTTAGTGCGTCGTTAGGGTAGCCCTGCTTTACTCCGTCATGGCTCATGCTAGTGAAGAGAATCTCTCCTGCGCCGCGCTCCTGTGCCTCCTTGGCCCACTCAAACAGTTTGCGCTCTGTAGGTACGTGACCGCCCTTTACGTAGCAAGTCCAGTCTCCTGCCGCCTCTTCTTTGGCGTCAATAGCTACGACGCATACCTGAGAACCGAAGTTCTTGGCTATGTCTGTGATAAGTTGTGGGTTGCGTAGGGCTGATGAGTTGATTGAAACCTTGTCAGCTCCTGCATTGAGCAGGGTCTCAACATCGGAGAGTTCATTGATGCCTCCGCCAACTGTAAAAGGTATGCTTACACCGGCAGCTACACGTTTCACCATGTCTACAAAGGTTTTCCTGCCTTCGTATGATGCTGTGATGTCAAGAAATACAAGCTCATCCGCGCCTGCCTCACTATACTGCTTTCCCATCTCCACAGGGTCTCCTGCGTCACGGAAATTTACAAAATTCACTCCTTTAACTGTCTTGCCGTCCTTGACGTCCAAACATGGTATAATACGTTTTGCTAACATGATAAATTAATTTGTTCTAACTCTTTAAACGTAATTTTACCCTCATATATTGCCTTGCCAAAAATTACGGCGGGAACTCCGGCGGCTTCAAGTGCTTTTATATCAGCCATTGAGCTTACGCCTCCGCTCGCTATAAGGTGCAGGGTGGGGTGTGCTTTAAGAATCTCTTTATATAGCTCTGTTGAAGGGCCTTTAAGCATGCCGTCTTTGGCTATGTCTGTGCAGATAACTTTTGTTATTCCTTTCTGTGTGTATCCGTCAAGGAATTTGTCAAGGCTGAGGTCTGTATCCTCCAGCCAGCCTGTAACCGCTATTTTCTTCTCTTTAACATCAGCGCCAAGAATAATTCTCTCCGCTCCGTATTTCTCTATCCAGCCGATGAACACATCGGGGTTCTTTACGGCGATGCTACCTCCGGTAATCATTGAGGCTCCGCACTCAAAGGCTATGCGCAGATCATCGTCAGTCTTGAGGCCGCCCCCAAAATCCACTATCAGGTTTGTCTGGCTTGTGATGCTCTCAAGTGTCTTATAGTTTACTATGTGAGCTGCTTTGGCTCCGTCAAGATCCACCACATGCAGACGCTTTATGCCGCAATCCTCAAACCTCTTTGCCATGTCAGCCGGGTTCTCTCCATACACCTTCTTGGTGTTGTAGTCTCCCTGTGACAGGCGCACGCACTTGCCGTCAATTATATCTATGGCTGGGACTAACTCTATCATATTAGTTGAAAGTTAAAGGGCCAGGAAATTCTGTA
Organism: uncultured Bacteroidales bacterium; assembly: GCA_900316125.1. Taxonomy (GTDB): domain Bacteria; phylum Bacteroidota; class Bacteroidia; order Bacteroidales; family Paludibacteraceae; genus Enterocola. Next base: position 9,888 of record ONBO01000036.1, read on the forward strand.
AGATTTTTGAGCCTACGGTGCCGCTTTTTTCAGGGTGGAACTGTGTGGCGTAAAAGTTATCTTTGTTCAGCGCTGCGCTGAATGGTATGAGATAGTCTGTCTTTGCTATGGTCTCAGCGCATAGAGGCACATAGTAACTGTGTACAAAGTAGACATATCCTTTGTCATTAACTTTCTCCATAAGCGGGGAGCGCAGGTCTGTAATCTGGTTCCAGCCCATGTGGGGGATCTTGTCCTCAAATGATGTGCGCTGGAACTTCTTTACGTTAACATCAAATATGCCAAGGCACTTTGCATCACCCTCCTCTGACTCCTTACACATAAGCTGCATTCCAAGGCAGATGCCTAAAACGGGTTGTTTCAGACTCTTGATAAGAGTGTCCATCTCACGAGCCTTAAGGTAATCCATGGTGGTTGAAGCCTCTCCAACTCCAGGGAATATCACCTTGTCAGCACGGCTGATAAGCTCCTTGTCATCTGTGACAACTGGCTCCACACCCTCCCTGCGCAGTGCGTGAACCACACTGTGAATGTTTCCTGCGTTATATTTGATTACTGCGATCATTAAAAAATAATAGTCTTATTCTTATACACTAAAATCTTGTGCGCTATCTGTTTCTCAACAGCGTTTGAAAGCACCACCTTCTCAAGGTCCTGGCCTTTGCGCATCAGGTTTTCAACTGTATCTTTATGTGTGATACGGGTAACATCCTGGCGAATGATTGGGCCTGCGTCAAGCTCTTCTGTTACGTAGTGGCTTGTGGCTCCTATAATCTTAACTCCGCGCTCGTATGCTGCATGATATGGTTTTGCACCTACAAAGGCAGGCAGGAAAGAGTGGTGAATATTGATTATGCGGTTAGGGTAGGCCTTTATCATCTCAGGTGAAATAATCTGCATATACCTTGCAAGCACTACAAAATCAATGTTCTCCTTTGCCAGAAGCTCAAGCTCTTTTGGCTCCAGTTCCTCCTTGTTATCCTTGTTTATCGGGAATACATAGTATGGAATGTTGAACTTCTTGGCCACATGCTCCAGATCAGGGTGGTTGCTCACAATAAGCGGAATCTCAACATCCCAGTCACCAGCCTCATAGTGAGCCAAAAGGTCATACAGACAGTGGGACTGCTTTGACACAAACACGGCCATACGTGGCTTCTGTGTGCTGAAATATACTTTGAACGCCATCTCATAACGCTGGGCGAGCAGTGTGTCAAAATACTCGTTTATCTTCTCCTTAGGAATCATAAATCCTTCCAACTCCCACTCAACGCGCATAAAGAACACCTGTTGAACAGTGTCAGTGTATTGGTCAAGACGGATAATATTACCCTTGTTTATGTTTATAAACTGAGTTACAGCAGCAATAATTCCTTGCTTGTCAGGGCAGTGTAAAAGTAGTACCGCAGTATCTTTAGCCTTTTTTTCCATGATATTATGTACAAATATTCCCTCTTTAAAATAAGAGCACAAATTTAACCATTTTTCTCAAACTACACCATAATCTTAACCCTTTGATTTGCAAATTAAAGCAGAAAATTTTATATTTGCTATTGTTTATAACCCGATGTCGGACACATTAACTCCATTAAACTATGAAATACGCTGATTCTGAACTGATAATTAATGCTGACGGCAGTGCTTTCCATCTGCATCTGAAACCAGAAAACATGGCTGACAAGATAATCCTTGTGGGAGACCGTGGCAGAGTGAATATGGTTTCATCGCTGTTTGACAGTGTGGAGTGCGTTAATGAGAACCGTGAGTTCCGCAGCGCCACAGGCTTGTATAAAGGCAAGCGTGTGATGGTGCTCTCCACCGGCATTGGCACGGGCAATATTGACATTGTGATGAATGAACTTGACGCCCTTGCCAATATAGATTTCTCTCTGAGAGATGACAAGCCTGAATATAAAAGCCTTGATATTGTGCGTATTGGTACATGCGGCGGCTTGCAGCCATTTGTGCCTGAAGGTACGTTCATAGCGTCAAAACGCTCCATAGGGTTTGACGGAGTTCTTCATTTCTACGTAGGCTCAGAGCGTGTGAGAGACCTTGATTTTGAGAAGGCTTTTATAGAATTCACAGCCTTTGCGCCTGAGCATGGAGTGCCATATTGTGCGCTCAGCAGCGCAGCTCTTCTTGCGCGTATTGCAAAGGATGATATGGTTATGGGCAATACAATAGCATCCTCTGGTTTCTACGGACCGCAGGGCAGGCGTCTGCGCATACCGCTTGCAGATGAGAACCTTATCTCCAAGATTGAGAAGTTCAGTTATGGCGGTGATATGATAACAAACTTTGAGATGGAGTCTTCAGCCTTGGCGGGTCTTGCAGGACTGCTCGGACATAATGCGCTTACAGTTTGTCTTGTGATTGCAAACAGAGTGGGCAGGCGTTTTATTGGTGATTACAAGCCTAAGATGGCGGAGCTGGTGCGTACGGTGCTGGACCGTATCTGAGGACTATCCGTTAAGCCTGATGTAGTCAATTATGTAGTTGACCTCAGCTTGTGAAATTTTTACCGGCGATGCTAGGAGTGCGCGCTCAAGTTCATGCAGCGGTGTGTAGCGTTTCAGGCTCTCTATAGCGTCTCTTCTCTTGCCTTCATTCCATAGGCAGATACCAAGGTAGAAACTATATTCAGGGGAGTCCTTTACATCGTCGCTTATAAAGCGTATCTTGTAGAGGTTATTAATGGCTGGCTTGAGTTTGCCTTGCCAAATCTGACATACTGCTATATTGTATAGATACTTGATGTTCTCACTGTCAGATGCCAGTAGTGATGCGTAGTGCTTCTCCGCAGCCTGGTAATTCCCGCTCTTCTTGTAGCAGAATGCTAATTTTTTAATGGTGCTCTCCTGGTCTGACTCTATAATGTCAGCCTTCTCCCAATACTCCAGAGCCTTGTCATAGTTCTGCAGTTTTATGTGGCAGTTCCCTATTGCCTTGTAGTATTGCAGGTTGGCGGAATCTGTAGCAAGAAGTTTGAGGTATGCGTCAAGTGACTCTTCTGAGAGCTGCTTGCTGTAATAGAAAGAGGCAAACTCTGGCAGGAATGAGTTGTTTGGATTGATATACCTGAAGAACTCCATGTTATGGATGTCAAGTTTGGAGGCAAAAATATCTGTATAGTAACGGCGGTCCTTATGCAGCTTGAAGAAACGGTATATGTCCTGAATGTAGTGGTTGATGTATGTACTGTCTGCTTCTGAGCTCTCTGTCTCTAATTCAGCTGAAGCCTCGGTCTCATCTTTCAGGTTTGTGAGCAGGGTGGTGCGTAATGAGTCTGGCACTGACTTTATGTTCAGGCAGAGTGAATACTTGTCACTGTCACAGATGCTGCCGTTTTTAAGCAGTGTGTCAATCATATTTGACTTGTTCTCCTCACTATTCTCAGGGAACAGCGATGCCACGTTCTTGTTCTCTTTGAAGAACGGCATGAACCAGTTCTCCATGCAGCCAAAGAACGAGAAGCCTTTCAGCTGGCTGAATGATGGCATGTTTATATCAGCCCCCTCCTGTTGCAACTGGGCGAAAGAGCGCATCTTGTCAGCTATGCCGCTATCCTCAAGCCTGTCATGGATGTTGTATATCTTGCTTTCCGGAACATCGGGGTTGTCTTTGTTTGATTTATCCTTTCCAAGTTCCGGCGCTATTTTGGTGAGTGTAGGTATAATGTTCTCACTTATGTCTTTTGATATGCGTTCTGTCTCCGTGCCACGGATTATATGTTTAACGGCTGACTGGGCAAGCTGAATGTTCTCCTCTGAGTCAAAGAGAAGGTTGAGGCGGTTGTTAATCTGAGGGTAGAGCAGCATCCTCTCATTGTGGTAGATGAATATGAGAACGAGCCCTGTTAGGGCGCGCAGTCTCACGCTCTTGTGCGTGCTTGAACACAGGCCAATGAGGCACATAACCTTCTCCTCCTGGAACACGTTAAGGCAGCCAATCATTATGGCGGCTGCAGCTATCAGGCAAGTAATTTCATCGTTGCTTTTCTGGATTGCGCTAAACTCAGAAAGCGTGTTACTATCGTAGAGAAGTGTAGTGTAAAATAGTTTGAATGTACTATCTTCGCAATATGATGTGGGGATGTAATCCGCACAAATAATGTCCGCCAGCTCGTATGTCTCACGTGTGAGATAATCTATAATCTCTGCACGTTCAGGGTCGTCAGTGCCATTCACATAGTAGTCAAGTAGTGTGCGGTATGTAGTCTGTAGGTCGCCTATCCTGTCAGTGTGGCTGTTGCCTAAAACCATAAGCTGCGCCAGGGCTCTCCCCAGTGACCTGGTGCGGAGAGACCTGTACACAAGCGCGCGTATGTCCACTATGTTTTTTGACATCTATGTTTGGATTAGTATCCGGCTTTCTCTATGTTAGTCTTAATTCTCTGCTCTATGTCAGATGTGTCAGCCTTCTCAAACTTGCTGCCTGTTATGTGCTCATAGAGCTCTATGTAGCGGTTGCTGATGCTCTCAACAATGGCAGGTGTCATCTCAGGAACTTTCTGGCCTGCCTTGCCTTGGAAGCCGTTATCCATCAGCCACTCACGTACAAACTCTTTTGAGAGCTGCTTCTGAGGTTCGCCCTTTGCAAAGCGCTCCTCATAACCCTCGCTATAGAAGTAACGTGAAGAGTCAGGAGTGTGAATCTCATCCATAAGGTATATCTTGCCGTCACATTTTCCAAACTCATATTTTGTGTCAACAAGTATAAGGCCCTTCTTGGCAGCTATTTCTGTGCCACGGTTGAAGAGTGCTAGGGTGTATTTCTCAAGCTCTTCATACTCATCAGCAGGGATAAGACCCTTGGCAATAATCTCCTCCTTTGATATGTCCTGATCATGCTCTCCAATCTCAGCCTTGGTTGTAGGGGTGATTATCGGGGTAGGGAACTTCTCATTCTCCTTCATTCCGTCTGGTATCTTTACGCCGCAAATTTCACGTACTCCGCTCTTGTATGCACGCCATGCGCTGCCGCACAAGTAGCCGCGTACAATCATCTCCACTGGGTAGCCTTGGCACTTCTTGCCTATTGTCACCATTGGGTCTGGGGTGGCTATCTTCCAGTTTGGAACTATGTCTGCTGTATCATCAAGGAACTTGGCGGCAATCTGGTTCAGTATCTGACCTTTGTAAGGTATGCCCTCTGGCAGGATTACGTCAAATGCTGAGATACGGTCTGTGGCAACCATAATCAGTGTGTCGTCACCAATGAAATATACATCACGTACCTTGCCGTTGTAAACAGCGGTCTGGTTTTTGAAATTGAAGCTTGTTTTAGTTAAAGATTTCATAATGTGTTATATTTGTTCCTGTTATAAATTCATATTACGTTTGACTATGCTCGTATGCCTCTACAATTCGGCTCACAAGCTTGTGGCGGATTATGTCCGCTTTGTCAAAGTTTATGTGAGCTATGCCTTTTACGTCTTTGAGTATCTGCATTGCGTTTACAAGTCCGCTCTGGCCGTGTGGCAGGTCTATCTGGGTGATATCGCCCGTGATAATCATCTTGGAGTTAAAGCCAAGACGGGTGATAAACATCTTTATCTGTTGGTTTGTGGCATTCTGTGCCTCGTCAAGTATAATTACTGCGTCACTGAGTGTGCGGCCGCGCATAAACGCCAGCGGTGCTATCTGTATCACGTGTGTCTCCACATACTCTTTCAGCTTGAACGGCGGAATCATATCCTCCAGTGCGTCATAGAGCGGCTGTAGATATGGGTCTATCTTGTCTTTCATGTCGCCAGGCAGGAAACCGAGTTTCTCACCGGCTTCAACCGCAGGGCGTGAGAGAATTATTTTTCTAACCTGCTTGTTCTTCAGCGCACTTACTGCAAGGGCTATGGCGGTGTATGTCTTTCCGCTACCTGCAGGGCCTATGGCAAACATCATGTCATTCTTCTCAAACGCCTTTACAAGCTCCTGCTGGTTCTTGGTGCGGGCGGTTATTGGCTTGCCGTTAAGTCCGTGCAGTATAAGGTTGTCCGCAGTTACCACTGTAGGCTGCTTGCCCTTGACCAGGTCAATAATGGTGGCCTCGGAGATGGTATTGTATTCAACAATGTGCTTTTCAATGGCGCCAAGTTTCTCCATAAAGGCGGCGATGTCAGCATCGCTGCCGCTGGCCTTAATGGCGTTGCCCCTTGCCGTTATCTTTATGCTTGGAAAAAGCACCCTCAGCAGGTGGATATTGGCATTGTTAACCCCGTAAAAAATTACAGGGTCAGCACCATTTAATATGTAGTTTTCGTCGGTCACGCCAGTTTGAATAAGCATTGCTTAAGGCTCTGCTCCCAGTGTGGAATTTCAATGCCAAATGTCTTTTTGATTTTAGCCTTGTTAAGCACACTGAAACTTGGACGCGGTGCCTTGGCAGGGTAGTCCTTGCTCTCAATAGGGCTCACTTTGCAGGTGGTAATGCCTGAGAGCTCATGAATTTTGAGTGTGAAGTCATACCATGAGCATACGCCCTCATTTGTAAAGTGGTATATGCCTCCGTAGATGTTACCGTCTGAGAACATTTTCTTGGCTACTGTTATCATGGCTTTTGCAAGGTCAAGAGCGTATGTTGGAGTGCCTACCTGGTCAAACACCACATTCAGCGCCTCACGCTCCTTGCCAAGCTTAATCATGGTCTTTACAAAGTTGTTGCCAAACTCAGAATAGAGCCATGCGGTACGTATAATTACTGCGTCTGGCAGAATCTCTTGAATTTTTAGCTCGCCTTCTCGTTTGGTCTTACCGTATATAGAAAGGCCTGTGGCTGGCATATCCTCAGTATAAGGTACGCAGCTTGTGCCGTCAAAAACATAGTCTGTTGATATGTGGATGAAGCCTGCATTGTACTTTGCAGCCGCCTTGGCCAGATTGAATGGTGCCAGAGCGTTAACCTTGCGGCAAATCTCCTCATTATCCTCAGCCTTGTCAACCGCAGTATATGCGGCGCAGTTGAGTATCATGTCTATCTTGTTGTCTGATACAAAATTCTCTACTGCTTCATAGTCACAGATGTCAAGTGTGTCAACATCAGTGAGGAACATTTTGAAATCCTTCTCGTTTTCTGTCAGGATTCTAATCTCATTTCCAAGCTGGCCGTAAGAGCCTGTTACTAGTATGTTTTTCATTCTCCGTATACGAAATTAGTCTGAACATCCTTGAAAAGAGGGTGCTTTGTGTCTTTCTCTGAAATAATGCGTTTGCCCTCTGGTATTCCCCAGTCGATGTTTAAATCAGGGTCACTCAGAAGGATACCGCCCTCTGCGCTTGGGGTGTAGAGGTTGTCACACTTGTAGGTGAAAACAGCCATCTCACTCAGCACTGAGAAGCCGTGTGCGAATCCCTGTGGAATCATGAACTGGGTCTTCTTATCGCCGTCAAGCTCCACTCCGTACCACTTGCCGTATGTAGGAGAGCCCTTGCGCAGGTCAACCGCCACATCATAGACTCTGCCCACAACCACAGACACCAGCTTGGCCTGTGATACAGGCTGCAACTGGAAGTGCAGGCCACGAATAACGCCGTAAACTGACTTTGAGAGATTGTCCTGACAGAAGTTGTAGTTAATACCAGCCTCGCGATAACGGGCTTCATTGTACGTCTCGCAAAAATAACCTCTTGCGTCACCAAATACTTTTGGCTGGATTACAAGCAGGTCTTTAATTCCAGTTTCAATTATTTCCATAACTATTATAATGTTTAATCGGAGAATCGGTGACGTGTTGATGAACACGAAGTGTGAATAACCGTTTAATCGATTAACCGATTGACCGAATAACTGATTCTACTAATATATGTGTGGCTCGTCTGCAATTTTAATTAGATACTGCCCATAATGATTTTTCTTAAGTGGCTCTGCAAGCTTTAAGAGTTGATCACGGCTTATATATCCATACTTGTAAGCAATCTCTTCAAGGCACGCCACTTGTAATCCTTGACGATTCTGTATTGTGGCTATGTAGTTGGATGCCTCAAGCAAACTATCATGAGTGCCAGTGTCAAGCCAAGCCATTCCGCGCCCCATTGTAACCACATTAAGTCTGCCCTCATTAAGATAGAGTTTGTTAAGGTCTGTTATCTCAAGCTCGCCACGTGCAGACGGCTTAAGCCCCTTTGCCTTTGCCACCACATCGTTGCTGTAGAAGTAGAGGCCTGTAACAGCATAGTTTGATTTAGGCTTCTGAGGCTTCTCTTCAAGACTCAGCACCTTGCCGTTACTGTCAAACTCAACCACGCCGTAGCGTTCTGGGTCATTTACGTAGTAACCAAAAACAGTGGCGCCGTCTTTTTGTGCGGCAGCCTTTTTAAGCATTACTGAAAGGTTGTATCCGTAGAAGATGTCCCTTTCCGGACACACGATGGCGGCGCTGAAGCCGGTTTCTCCCAGGGGCTTGTAGAACACGTGGCAGAGCTCTCCGTCCAGGATGAGCTGCCTCATTCCTTCTTC
>ONBO01000068.1 GCA_900316125.1 uncultured Bacteroidales bacterium
CGGCAAGTTCATCGCCGCTAAAGAGCATTCCCCAGAACTTCTTGAGGAAGCGGTGAACACCGTCAATACCGTTGGTATCCCAAGGCTTAGACTGCTCAAGTGGGCCAAGGAACATCTCATAGAGGCGCAGAGTGTCAGCACCGTACTTCTCCACAATGTCATCAGGGTTAACCACGTTGAACATTGACTTGCTCATCTTCTCCACAGCCCAGCCGCAGATGTATTTGCCATCCTCAAGTATGAACTCAGCGTTCTTAAAGTCAGGCATCCAGTTGCGGAACGCCTCAGTATCAAGCACATCGTTGGAAACAATGTTCACATTCACGTGAATCTCCTGAGTCTGATACTGGTCCTTCAGTCCGTAAGAGACAAACTTGTTTGTACCAATTACACGATACACAAAATTGCTTCTTCCCTGAATCATTCCCTGATTTATCAGCTTCTTGAACGGCTCCTCCTCACAAACAACCCCAAGGTCAAAGAGGAACTTGTTCCAGAAACGGCTGTATATCAAGTGGCCGGTAGCGTGCTCAGTACCACCAATATAGAGGTCAACATTACGCCAGTACTCATCAGCCTCACGGCTTACAAGAGCCTCGCTGTTATGTGGGTCCATGTAGCGCAGATAGTATGCGCTTGAACCGGCAAAACCTGGCATGGTGTTAAGCTCAAGAGGGTAGCCGTCTTTGTTAACCCAGTTCTGGGCTCGTCCTAGTGGCGGCTCGCCAGTCTCAGTAGGCAGATACTTGTCTATCTCAGGCAGCATCAGAGGCAGTTCGCTCTCATCAAGCGGGAACGGCTCTCCATCCTTATAGTAGATAGGGAACGGCTCGCCCCAGTAACGCTGACGTGAGAAAATAGCGTCACGCAGACGGTAGTTAACCTTAACCTTTCCTATGCCTTTCTCGGCGATGTATTTCTTAGCTGCAGCTATAGCCTCCTTAACTTCAAGGCCGTTCAGGAAGCCTGAGTTGCACATTTTGCCCTCTTTGGCGTCATAGCTCTCCTCGCTTACATCGCAGCCCTCGATAAGAGGAATTATAGGCAGGTTGAAGTGCTTTGCAAATGCGTAGTCACGGCTATCGTGGGCAGGCACAGCCATAATGGCACCTGTTCCGTAGCCGGCAAGTACGTAGTCAGAGATATAAACAGGAATTTTATCGCCTGTAAACGGATTTACCGCGTATGAGCCTGAGAATACACCTGTTACCTTTCTGTCTGATATGCGTTCGCGCTCTGTTCTGCGCTTAACAGCATCAAGATAGGCGTCCACTTCTGCTCTCTGCGCATCGGCGGTGACTTTGGCAACATACTCACTCTCAGGAGCCAGAACCATGAAGGTTACGCCAAAGGTTGTATCGGCGCGGGTGGTGAAAACTGTGAAGTAATCATCAGTGCCGTCAATGCGGAATCTCATCTCAGCACCCTCACTGCGGCCTATCCAGTTACGCTGTGTCTCTTTCAAAGAATCAGTCCAGTCTATGGTCTCAAGTCCGTCAAGCAGACGCTGTGCATAGGCGCTTACACGCAGGCACCACTGGCTCATCACCTTCTGCTCCACAGGGAAGCCGCCACGTACAGAGAGCCCCTCGCTAACCTCATCATTGGCAAGCACAGTGCCAAGTTTTGGACACCAGTTCACCATTGTGTCAGCCTTGTAGGCTATGCGGTAGTTCATCAGAACGGCACGCTTCTGCTTGTCTGTCATTGCGTTCCACTCATCAGCGGTGAACACCTCATCATAGTTTGTAGCGGCGTTGACATCGGCGTTACCACCTTTCTCAAATCTCTTAACCAGCTCATCAATAGGCAGGGCCTTGTCAGCGTCCTTGTCATAGTAGTGAGCGAACATCTTCAGGAAAGCCCATTGTGTCCACTTGTAATAGTCAGGCGTGCAAGTCCTCACCTCACGGCTCCAGTCATAGCAGAAACCAATCTTATCCATCTGGCTGCGATACCTGGCTATGTTGTCAAAAGTAGTCTTCTCAGGGTGCTGGCCGGTCTGAATGGCGTACTGCTCAGCAGGCAGACCGTATGCGTCATAACCCATAGGGTGCAGAACATTGAATCCCTTGAGGCGTTTATAACGGCTGTAAATATCAGAAGCAATATAGCCCAGCGGATGTCCCACATGCAGACCCGCGCCAGAAGGGTAGGGAAACATGTCAAGCACATAGTACTTAGGCTTGCTACTGTCAATATCAACCTTATACGTGGCATTCTCTTTCCAATACTCCTGCCAGCGTCTCTCAATATCTCTGAAATTGTATTCCATATTATTTGTGTATTTAATGTCTAGTTAATTATCGTCTTCCAGTTCTCTATGGTGCGTGATTCTGTGGAAAAGTTGACGCCAACCTTTAGGATGCGGCGTTTGTCAGCTGCGTATGGGTCTGCATAGTGCTTGTCTTCAATCTGCTTGAGCGCCTCGTCAGCAGACTTATCAACCTTATACTCAATTATATAGACAGTGTTTGCAGTTTCAAGCACAGCGTCAGTTCTGCCCACAGCATTGTTAACCTCAACCTTTATGTACTGACCTAATAGTGACAGTATCAGGTACATTATGGTCTGAAATGCAGGCTCTGTCTTGTTTTCATAGTAGTACGGGATAGCTGATATGTAGGCTTTCAGATGTGTGAGGGCTGTATCTATGTCATCGGCGTTCAGGGCTCTGGTAATAGCCACTATAGTTTGGTTTGATTTTGGCCATGCTATGTTTGACACTGTAGGCAGAAATGAGCGCAGAAAGCCGTTTTTAACCTCCTTGTTAGGGAACCCGAGCGTGTACTGCTGCATCTCATCCTCGTAATCCTTTATTGTAAGGTATCCGCTTTGATAAAGAACAGGAAGTGCTGAATCAGCTGTTTCCGGCGATATGTTGAAACTGCCTTCATCCACTACCTGACCGTCAACATCCCTTATGTCCATGTACCATTTCTTCATCTGCTCAAACAGGAACGTAGGTGTGCCTGTGGAGTACCAGTACTGGCCTATGCGCTTTGTAGCAAAAGCGTTTATTAGACTGAATGGGTTAAACATATCTTCTGATTTGAAAGAGAAATGATAACCATCATAATTCTCAGTCAACTTATTTACGGCTTCATCATAACCGCAACCCATAGAGTCTGCCATAGATTGAATATCAGGTTTGCATTGCGAGAGAAGCTCCTCTTTTGATATTCCGCAGATACCTGAATAATCAGACTCCATGCTAATATCCATCAAATTGTTTATCTCACTAAATATGCTGAGTTGTGAGAACTTGGTTATGCGTCACAAATCTTGATTGGGGCGTAGAAATCCCTCAATATCTCTCTCAGCTCATCAAAGACAGCTTTGTTATGCATTACTTTCAGTAGTGCTGAATCATACTCGTCTATAAGGAGAACCACCTTCTGACCAGACTGGGCGTATGCACGCTTAATCAGACCTATGAGCCTGTCACCAAATGATTTTTCTACCTCCACTCTGCCATATATATTCTCATAATCATGCAGCATACTGTTGAGCCTGTCCCTTACGCCTGACGCATCAACCGCCTTTATAGTACTCATGTCAAAACGGAGCACTGGATACTTAATCCACTCCCTTTCAAGAGCATCAAGAGCCAAACCCTTAAACAGTTCCTTCTTAGCCTCAAAATAACATTGCAGCGTATCTACAAGCAATGACTTTCCAAAACGACGAGGACGCCCCAGAAACACATAGTTGAACTTATGTGTAATATTATACACATACCTAGTTTTATCTACATAAAACAAATCACTTAACCTAATTTTGTCAAATGTGTATATACCAACAGGGTATTCCTTTGTCAGAGCCATAGTCGCTATTGTTATTGCTAATGTTGAATAAACTGCAAAGTTACAAATAAGCGAGTGCAAATGCAAATTAATTTGCATTTGCAAAAATGGTGAACGAATGAACCAAAATAAAGCTTGCTTGATTTTGGAGAATGAGGTCAGCATTTTGAGCAAAGCACTCTTTTACGAATGCTTTGCCTAGCGCCAGTAACTTCACGAGCGAATGCGAGTAAAGTTACTACAGCACCTCCGCCACCACAAAGTTGCTGCCGCCAACGTATATCATATCTTCAGCCCCCGATGCTGCCTTGGCTGCCTCAAACGCCTCTTTTACAGAAAGGTAGGCGTCGCCTTTTAGGCCGTACCCCGATGCCATCTCCCGTAGTTCCGTGGCAGGCAGGGAGCGCTGAGTGGAGGCGTTAGTAAAGTAGTATTCAGCATTTTTAGGCATAAGAGAGAGAACCGTGCTGATATCCTTGTCCTTCACCATGCCAAACACAATGCGCAGAGTCTTGTATTTCATGCTCATAAGCTGCTCGGCTATATAGCGTATACCGCCCTCGTTATGCGCAGTATCGGCAATGATAAGCGGCTCAGTGCCAATGGTTTGCCAGCGTCCCATAAGCCCAGTGTTCTCCACTACGTGAGCCATGCCTTGCCTAATATTCTCAGCAGAAATGTCAAGGTCCAGTTTCAGTACCTCCAGCGATGCCAAAATTGTCTTCTTGTTCTTGTCCTGGCATAGACCTTTCAGCTCAAACTCCACATCGGGGAACTCCATATCCTCAGCCCAGATGATAGGGGAGCCCTTGCTCTCATAAATAGGGCGCAAATTCTCAGGCGCCTCGCCAACCACCACAGGGATGCCCGGCTTGATTATGCCCGCCTTCTCGCCCGCAATCTTTTCCAGCGTGTTGCCCAGTTGCGCCACATGGTCAAAGCTCACATTCGTAATGATGCTTAGCAGCGGCGATATAATATTAGTGCTGTCAAGCCTGCCGCCAAGCCCCGTTTCAATAACAGCCACATCCACGCCCATATCCTTGAAATACTTGAACGCCATAATGGTGGTAATCTCAAAAAAAGAAGGTTGCAACTTATCAATAAGCGGCTTTGCATTCTCCACAAAATCAACCACATACTGCTGCTCAATAGGCTTGCCGTTCACTCTTATGCGCTCAGAAAAATCCTTTAGGTGCGGCGATGTGTAGAGCCCCGTCTTGTAGCCCGCCTCCTGCAGCACAGACGCTATGGTATGCGTAGTTGAGCCCTTGCCGTTAGTACCAGCCACATGCACACTCTTATACGCCTTGTGCGGGTCCCCGTACGCCGCCGCAAGAGCCAGCGTCGTATCCAAACCCTCCTTGTACGCAGCTGCCCCCACCTGAGAGAACATCGGGGTCTTCACAAATAAATATTGCAATGTTTCAGAATAATTCATGCTACTCAAATTTTATAGCCTTGGCCGGCGCGATATGCGATATCACAGCACTGGGCACAACCAGTATCAGCATCGCCGATGCCGCCGCCAGAATATTCAAATAAAGAACGTGCCAGCCGTTCAGCACAATCGGAACGTAATCCACAAAATATACCGTAGCGTCCAGCTTCAGCGGCGTGAGCCACATCTGGATAAGGCAAAGCCCAATACCCGTGATGTTACCCCAGAAGAGCCCCTTAAGAATAAGGAACCCGCTCTGAATCAAGAATATGCGGCGGATGCTCCAATTCCGGGCACCCATAGCTTTTAGCGTGCCAATAAGGCTCGTCTTGTCAAGGATAAGAATCAGCAGGCCGGAAATCATATTGAACCCAGAGACCAGAAGCATGAGGATAAGAATCACCGCCACGTTAGTGTCAAGCAGCCCCAGCCAGCCAAAAATCTGCGGGTAAATCTGCTTAATGCTTCTTACATAGTAGAGCGTGCCGTGCGGGTCAAACTTGCCGCTTACAGTAAAGAAAACATCAGTGGCCGTGTCATCCACGCGGTCATAGTCATTAACTAAAATCTCCATGCCGCAGTACTCATCAGCGTCCCATGCGTTGAGCGTCTGGCAGTGGCGTATGTCAGCCACCACAAAGAGCTTGTCAAACTCCTCAAGGCCAGTGTAGAATATGCCGGATACCGTGAACTTACGCACGCGAACCTTATCTTCAATAAAGTAGGTGAGTATAGGGTCGCCAACCTTCAGCCCCATATTCTTTGCCGTCTGTCGTGAGACCATAATCTCATTGCTCGGCACAGAGTCAGTAAAGTCAGGCATCACACCCTCCGCAATGTTGCTTTTAAAGAATGAAAAGTCAGCATCGGGGCTCCAGCCTTTAAGAACCACACCCTCAAAACTGTCATCAGTCTTCAGAATGGCAGGCTTGGTGCAGAAATACTGAATGTGGCGCACACCCGGCACATGCCTGATAGAGTCCTCAAGCGATGCAGAGAAACTCACAGGCTCCATCTGGTAAGTGTTGTTAT
>ONBO01000023.1 GCA_900316125.1 uncultured Bacteroidales bacterium
AAGCTCAGCCTTGGCGGAATACTCACAATCATACAGACCCATCAGCAGCGTCACATCATCACCTTTATTAACAGTAATCTGCTCACCCGTGGAGCGGTTAGTGAACTTCAGCACCTCATCACTCACCGTCATACGTTCACTGGTAGCGGGATACATAATCTCCACCACGTTAGTGTTAAGCGTTACAAGCGGAGCCTCCGCCGTCTCCCTTCCGCACCCCGATAGTACAGCAAGCAGGAGGATTGGGAGGAATGTGATTGATATACGATTCATATTAGTTGAAAGTTGAGAATTGACGTGTTGATGAACGAAGTGAATAAAGTTGAAAGTTAATGGATAATGGATAACAGATATTCCATTTAAACATTTCACTGCAAAATTAAAGTAAACTTTACATCTAATATCAATCACAGCCCCCTCTCAGCCCCAATTTCCCAACAAATAATGATACCACGCCACCCCTCGCCGCAACTTTTTACCCACTTTTTAGGATTGACCCGCGTATTAAGCCGCACTAATTTTGCATCGTGAAAAACAAAAACGAGGGAACCACTAAAAAAACAACTATATGAGATTAAAAACTTTACTTTTAACAACCATTGCAGCTGCAATCTTAACATCGGGGGCTGTAGCGCAAACAAACACGTGGAATGAGCAGCTATCAATGACTGATAGCAAGTGTACATCTTCACCGCACAATATTGTAACAGGTTATGACGGTGCATTTTTCACCCTTGCAAACTATCTTACTACAGGAGGAACTCAGGCTGATGTAACTTTTTTCGGCTACACCCTGCCTCAAGTGTCAGTAACAAACACAAATTCACCAAACCATAATATGGTGCTGGTGAAACATAACATTAACGGTGAGCCTGACTGGGCTGTTTATAGCGCAGGCGGCTATGTGGATGTGGGCAATACAGTATTCATTCCTACCACTGACGGCGGCGTAGTAATGATTATTAAGGCACGCCACACAGAGTCAGACCAAGACGGTTCACACGTGCTTATAACACTGAAAAGCTCAACAGACAATACAGGCAAAACCCTTATCTATAACTATCAGGAGGAGACTGGCTCAGAGACCTATAAATGGATATATCAGCCAGTGCTTGCCAAGATATCTGCCGACGGTAAGATTACAGCCCTTGAGCGCGGCTACTCAGCTGATGGCGAATTCACATTTTACGGAGCAGCCACTGACGGCGATGACAATATGTACGTGGCAGCCGCAATGATTGGTGAGCTCAAGCTCGGCGATGCGGTCATACCATCACAAGAACGCAACAGCGGCGTGCTTCTGAAATTCAACAGCGACCTGCAGTTCAGCGGAAGCATGTCTGTTACAGGCGCCAACAAAGAGGACAAAATCCAAGGCATTGTTTACGGCAACGGCAGCCTCTACACAATGGGCGTAGTTGCTTCATTAGCACAGCCAATGAGCTTTGGCGGCAAAACAGTGTCATCAGGTTCAGTAAGCGGAGCTGAGAACCTCTGGGTAAGTAAAGTAAATCCAGAAACCTTGACAGCAACCACCCTTAACGTACTTGAGAACAAAGGCTATGACAACGGCACAAAACTACTCTACACCACCAAGCTGAACGCAATGACCATTGCAAACAACAGCGAGTACGCCTACATCTGCGGTGCAATTATAGGAGAGTTTGATTTTGACAACGAGACCAAGATTGCCCCGATGAAAGACAAACAGATGGGGTTTGTAGTACGCATGAACACTTCAGACGGTAGCCTAAAAGACGGATTTGACATATCAGATGAGACCACACTTATATCTCAGGTGTTCTCAGTGATAGACAATACAGACAGCCTCTACGTATGGGGCTACGATATGGCAAAGAACGCCGTAAAGTTCCAGTCCCGTAACCGAGCCACATTTGCAAAAAGCGTAGACTACAAGCTCTACAGCAACACAAACACAATGACCACAATCTGGCCTTGCGTGGCATTTGACGGCAGCAAGATAATACTTCCGCTGCGTGCAAGAACACTGGTTACACCTACAGGCAGTTCAGAGTCATACGGCAACACCACAAACTTCTACAGCCTTGTATCCGGCTTTGATTTCGGCAGCGATATTGACTTCTCAAAAAATGGCGAGCCAACCACAGTTGAGGATAATATATCTGACACAGCCGATGTTAAAATCTACGCCTCAAACGGAGTTATCAGCATAGAGGGCGCAGAAGGAGAGGCAGTAGCAGTATTCAACATAGCTGGAGCCAAGATTGCTTCAATATCAGAGGCGCAGGCACACACAGAGATACCTGTAAACGCATCGGGCCTCTACATAGTTAAAACAAATTCAAAATCACAAAAAGTGTTAGTATCACAATAAGTATTAGTAAAATTGAATGTAAAATGAATTTCTTGAGCCAAATTAGATTGGCGATGCTTGCAACCGTTGCTTTAGCAATGGTTGCTTGCACGTCTAATGGAAGTAGTGAAAATGATAACGCAGAACAGGCAAATGTTCTGCAAGTAGATGACGTGCTGGAGCAGGCGGAGAGCCTTGTGGGAGACACCATCACCCTTGAGGGCGTATGCACACACACCTGCAAGCACGGAGCAAGGAAAATATTCCTTATGGGCAGCGATGACACCAAAACCATACGCATAGAGGCAGGTGATTTTGGAGCCTTCAAGCCAGAGTGCGTTAACCACATAGTTACAGTAAAAGGCATAGTGGCAGAGGACCGCATAGATGAGGCCTACCTGCAGGCATGGGAAGCACAAGTTGCTACCGCAGGCGGAGAAGAGCACGGCGAGAGCAAGACCGCAGGCTGTGACACAGAGAAGAAAGCACGTCAGGAGACAGCCAACACCACAGAAGGCCGCATAAAGGCATTCCGTGACAAGATAGCAGCCCAGATGGAGGCAGGAGGCAAAGATTACATCGCGTTCTACCACATCGAGGCAATAGACTATAGCATAGAAGAGTAACAGATGAACACACTGAGAAAATGGTGCCGCCTGCTGCACCGTCATTTGTCATACCTGTTTTCAGGAGTTCTGATCATCTATCTCATATCAGGGATAGCCATGAACCACAAGGACACATTTAACAGCCAGTATGACATAACTGTTACTCAGTACACTCTCAGCCAGCCTCTCCCTAGTAAGGAGACCGTAGATAAAAAATACATAGTGGAGAACATATTGCGTGACATAGATGAGGAGAAGAACTACACCAAGCACTACTACCCTAATGACAGTGCGCTTAAAGTGTTTCTCAAGAGCGGTTCAAATCTTATAATAGACACCGCCACCGGCGATGTCACCTATGAGAAAATTCGCCGCCGCCCCATCTTGGGCGCAATGAGCCGCCTGCACTATAACCCCGGCAGAGCCTGGACTATATTCTCAGATATTTTTGCAATATCAATGCTTATAGTCATTATCACAGGGCTCTTTATGATGAAAGGCAAGAACGGCCTCATAGGCATTGGAGGAATCGAATTGATAATAGGCATAGCATTCCCTTTACTCTTATGTATTATTTAGCAATTATTAAAATTTTTATACAAAGTTCCTTTTGAGGCGTCTCCACCCGCGGAGACGTATAGCGGGAGGGGCCCATAGGGTCACAGACCCGTATGGGAGGGACGAAGCCCTTTACAAAAGGGCTGAGCCCGAAAAAGGAACATTTGTATAAAAATGATTAAATTATGATAGAATGCATTAACATAACCCACTCCTACGGCAAGAGGCTCATCTACAAAGACCTGAGTTTCACAGTGCCAAAGGGAAAGATATTGGGGCTGCTCGGCAAGAACGGCACCGGCAAGACCACAACCATAAACATACTGAGCGGATTTCTGAAACCACAGAGCGGAGAGTGCCGCATCTTTGGAGAGAACATACTCACCATGCCGCCAGAGAGGCGCCAGCGCATAGGCCTGCTCATAGAGAACCATGTACAGTACAGTTTTATGACCATACGTGAGATAGAGAGATTCTACTCACGCTTCTACCCCGCTTGGAACAGCAAAGCCTATTATGAGCTTATGAGCCTGCTGAAAGTGGCCGACGGGCAGAAAATATCAAAAATGTCATGTGGGCAGCGCTCACAAGTGGCGTTAGGCCTCATAATGGCGCAGAACCCTGAGGTGCTGATACTTGATGACTTCTCCATAGGGCTTGACCCAGGCTATCGCCGCCTTTTTGTAGAGTACCTGCGAGAATTTGTAAAAAAAGACAACAAAACCGTGTTCCTCACGTCACACATAATCCAAGACATGGAACGCCTTATAGATGAGTGCATCATCATGGACTACGGCAAAATCCTCATGCAATCTTCTGTCAGCGATGTCATCACCAAAGCAAAAGCTATGGTAGGAAGCAGAGCCAGTGAAATTTCAAACCTTGAGGATGCATTTATTGAGCTTACAGGAAAATACTGATTTCAGTTGAAAGTTGAAAGTTGAAAGTTGAAAGTTGAAAATTGAAAGAAATAATTTATGTACTATAAAGAGTGGATTAAAACAAGATGGTTTTACCTGATGGCGGCACTGACGCTATTAGGATTTTCAGCATATAACCTACTGAATCTGAGCCGAGTGATAGAGATTAAAGGCGCAGAGCATCTGTGGGAGGTGGCCATAACCAGAGACGCCATCTTTATACAAAACATAACATACCTGCCGCTGCTCATCGCCGTGGCCGCCGCCATAACACAGTTTGTGCCAGAGATGATACAGAAGCGCCTCAAACTCACCATGCACCTGCCAGTAAGTTATGTAAGCTCCATGTTTTCAATGCTAATGTACGGACTCGGCGCACTCACGCTGCTGTTTGCAGTGAACCTTGCTGTATTATACGCAGGAGTGGCGCACTTTTTCACCACAGAGATAGTGAAGCACATAATGCTCACCGCCGTGGAGTGGCATCTGGCGGCACTAATAGCCTACCCTCTCACAGCATGGGTGGTGCTGGAACCCACTTGGAGAATCAGAGTGGCAGACATCTTCATATCGGCGGCCATAATGAGATACTTCTTTGCAGAGAGCCAGCCAGAGGCATATAATAAATGGCTTCTGCCAATGGTACTCTTAGTTTTGATATTCACCCTGCTGCCAATATTGTCAGCCACAAGATTTAAGGAGGGCGTGGAATGAAAGCGTTAAGATTTCTACCGTGGATTATTGTATCGGTGCTACTTATAGAGTTCATACCGTGGTGCTATCACTTTATAGCAGACCGCAGTGAGCCAAAGCAGTTTGTAATGTACAGCGGCATAATAGAAGATTTTGCCATTATGGACCATACAGGTGACTCCCCTGTATACACCGATGTCAAAGGCCGCAGCTACACCGAGGCGGAGTTTGACTCCATACTTGCCCCATTCTACTACCGCCAGCTGATATCAGAAGAGAGACTGCCAGACACACTGCACGGCGTACCAGTGTCAGCACGCTTCTTCCAGACAGAGAACTTCACCTTCCGCAGTTCCCCGTCAGAGATAAACAAACCAGTGGTGCCACTCTACTTCCTGCTTGAATCAATGTCAGGGAGAGTTGACCTCAGTATGCCGGATGACGTGTTCCGCATTACCTCCACAGGCATAGAGTTTGTGGATATGAAGAGCAACAGCATAAAAGAGAAAAAGAGCCGCACATTTACAGAAGCCATGAAGAAAAAAGGCTTCCAGTTCCCTGCAAAAGTTATAGCAGGCAACGGCACTAACCGCAAGGATTATGACAACGGCTATCTCATAACAGACTCAGAGGGCGCACTCTACAACCTGAAAATGCAGCGAGGCCGCCCATATTTCAGAAAGATTGAAACACCTGCAGGCCTTGATATACTCTATATGTTTGTAACAGAGTTCCGCAACCAGCGCTGGCTGGGCTTTATCATAGACAAAGATGGCTGTTTCTACGTACTTGAGAGCGGCAACTACTCCATAGTAAAGACAGGGCTGCCACCAGTGGACCCTACAGAGACAAACATCTCCATCATGGGTAACGCCTTTGACTGGACAGTAAGCTATAGGAACAGCCAAGGCGTAAAGCGTTATGCAATAGATTCACAGAAATACAAAAAAATTAGGGAGATGTGAGTCTCCCTAATTTGTAATACTAGAAGTTGTATTTCGTCATTATCTGTACGCGGTGATTGGTGACCCAATGCAGACCGTTCTGGGACAGACCGTTGGCGGGGTTAATCTTACCATCGCCGTAAAGCACAGAGGTAACCTCATACTCACACCCTACCTGAAACTTGCCTACAGTATAGAGTATCGTAGGAGAGAGACGCCACATCTGGTTCATATTCTTTACACGCGGATAGTAATAGCCATACAGAGAACCGTCATCCTTGGTTGCAAGCGGGTCCATAGTGCCAAAATTATATACGTAGCCGCCAAAGAGAATGCCCTGCAGCTTCTGCGGATGCTTATTCTCCTGAGTCCCCACCTTGCCGCCATAAACGAGGCTCACCCATGTAGAGGATGTCTGCGTAGGAGTGTATTCGTATGAGCCGTCAGGCCTTACAGCCTTGACACCGTAGCCACCGTTCATATTCAAATGTTCTCCAGCCTGGGCAAAAACACTCTTTGCTTTGATAGAGAACTCACCATGCTTGTATTGCAGATATAGGAACGGAGAATAGGTTGTGATACGGTCAGAAACTTTCACCTTTACATCATTGCCGGCGGCATCCTTCACTTCCCCGATATGGCGAGGGCAGATACTGAGCACATCCACACCGGCACGCATAAGGAACCCCTTATTCTGAACAGAGAGCCCCACATAAGCTTCAGGGGTCTTACTGTAGGCAATATACTCAGCAGACTGGCCGTCAGGACCAATAGAAGAATACTGCATCTGCCAGAGACCAGCGGCAGTAAGAGTTACATACTTGCCAAGCTTTGCGTCCATCTTAACCTGCGGTGTGCGGCTGAACGGACCGAAAGGCGTGCCAGTGTTAAGCGATATCACATCACAAAGGTCTGCCGCCATTGGATGCCAGGCCTGACCCATAAGCAGTTCAACACGTGCAAAGTTATTCTTACCCATACGCAGGCTGTCCCAGCCAAGAGTCATGTACGCCTGCCTCAAACGCAGTTGGGCAGTTCCCGTAAGTTTGTGAAGCTGAGGTCCTACCGCGCTAAGTCCAATGTAGAAATCAGCCTCAATCTTACCGCTAAACTCCGTACGGCGCCACTTGTACCCTGTTACATTAACACCCACACGGGTGGTAAATGAGAGGAAACGGAATGTGCTCACATCATTGAGGTCTTCACGTGGCACGCCTGAAACGGCAGCCTCCTCCACAGTCTGGTTCCAGTTCTCATCACGCGGCATATAGTTGTAGAGGTCACCAGTACCTGCAATAAGTTCACGGCTGTCATACGTGAAATAGTTACGCACAAAACCGTAGAACTTGAAGTGCTGCTGCAGATGACTTTTCACGGCCGCCCTTCTTGCCACCTTGGCGGAATCCTGCGCAGCCAATGCCGGCATAGTGGCCAACATCAGCATAGGCAGTAAAAGAGTCTTAATATATTTTGTAGAAAACATAGTATCGTGTCATTAATTAGAATGGGAACAGCAGCAGCACACCGTATGAAACAGCTATACCAATAAGACCTACTATAAGACCCACCTTTGTCATATCATGTGTTTTAATAAGTCCTGTTGAAGAGGCAATAGCGTTAGGCGGTGTGGATATAGGGAACAACATGGCGAACGATGTTGAAGCAGCCACACAAACAAGAAGTGTGGTAACGCCGCCCATCGGGGCAAGATTATCTGCCATGGCAGTTCCAATAACAGCTAAGATAGGCACAAGCAGGTTAGCCGCAGATGAGTTGGCAATAAAATTAGAGAGAAGCCAGCCAAGCAGACCCGCCATTATAAGCACGGCTATAGCAGACCATGAGCCAAACGGAATGGCCTCAACCATTGCAGCAGCAAGACCTGTTTTGTTAAGAGAAGTGCCAAGCGCAAAACCACCGGCAACCATCCATAGCACGTGCCAGTCAATCTTGGCAAAATCATTACGCTCAAAAATGCCAGTCACAGCAAAAACAGCAAACGGAATGAGAGCCACCACATTGGAATTCAGTCCTGTAAGCTCGCCGGTCATCCAGAGCAATATGGTACCGAGGAATGTAACGGTCACAACCCAGAACTTCCAGTCCTTATTGCATTTGCCGTCAATAACAATTTCAATAGTCTTAGCCTTGAACGGGAAAAGACGCATAAGCAGCCTCCATGAGAAGAAAATCATTATGGCCACTACAGGAACCATACGGAGCATCCAGCTGCCAAAGCCTATTTCAATACCCTCAGAAGCAAGCTGACCAATGGCTATAGCGTTAGGAGGCGTGCCTATCGGCGTACCAATACCGCCTATGTTGGCAGCAATAGGGATAGACATTGCAAGGCTGATACGTCCGCCGCCGTTCTCTGGCAGAGTCTTAATAACAGGAGCAAGGAACGCCAGCATCATGGCAGCGGTGGCGGTATTACTCATAAACATTGACATAATGCTTATAAGCACAAGGAATCCGAGCAGCACATTCTTAGACTTATGGCCAAAGGGTTTAAGAAGAATATGAGCCAGATAGACATCCAGCCCCACCTTACTGGCCGCAACTGCAAGCACAAATCCGCCAAGGAAAAGCATGATGATAGGGTCAGCAAAAGCCGCCATAATCTCTTTGAAATTCACAAGACTGCCCATCTCAGGCTTTGCAAAACCTTTGTTGGAGACCGCCAGAAGCAGCATTACAATAGTGCTTACTGACGTAGCCCATGCCGGAATGATTTCAAACATCCACATAAGCGCGGCATAAAAGAAAATGGCGATGGTACGCTGTTGAACCACAGTAAGACCGTCAATGTGGAACATTGATGCAGGAGCGAACCACAAGAACAGCACCAAAAGTATGGTAAGAGGTGCCAGAACATGATTTTTTACGTTAAATTGTTTCATGGTTAGTATATAAAGACTTTAAACAAAAAAATCTTTTCCCTCCTGAGAAAAGATTAACGTATTGCATCAGTCCGCACCTAAGCGGAAACCGTAACTTCGATACAATCTCAGTAACCCTTCCTCGAGGATTTTCGTCCGAGCATTGTATGCGCCAGGTCTTCTGACTTCTCTCCGGTTATGCCGCCTTCCCACCATAATAGGCAGTGGCTTCCATGGCACACCGTTAACAAGAGTTACAGCAGCGGGACTGTCCGGGATTTTCACCCGATTCCCTATGAATCCGCCGATGCGGAAAACGCCATACACTGTATTTTTCAAAAACGAGCACAAAGGTACTCTTTTTTATAGATATACACAAAAAAAATGCTTCCCGTTTGGGAAGCATTTTTTCATAATTTAATCTCTAAGAATTAGAGAACTGTGATGTGTGCACGGCGGTTCAGAGCGCGGTTCTCCTTAGTTGTGTTAGGAGCTACAGGCTGTGTCTGACCCTTGCTCTCGCAAGTAATCTGGTCAGCAGAAACGCCCTGGCTTACCATATAGTTCTTAAGAGCCTCAGCACGTTTAACACCGTAGTAGTTAAGGTTCTTTGCAGCGTCACCAGTGTTATCTGTGTGACCAGTGATAAGAACCTTGATGCTCTTATCTGCTTTCATCATCTCGCAAAGCTCGTCAACTACAGGCCTCTCATTAGAATTGAAGTTGAACTTTTCACCTGCAGACTCAAAGTGGAAGTCAATAGACTCAACTTTGTTCTTCAGGGCCTCATAGTGAGCCTCAGCAGCAGCCTGCTCAGCCTTCTTTGCGGCCTCAAGAGCGGCAGCCTCAGCAGCAAGACGCTCAGCCTCAGCCTTAGCGGCAGCCTCGGCAGCAGCCTCAGCAGCAGCTATCTCAGCCTCAGTAGGCTCATTAGAAACAGGCTCTACAGCTACAACTGCAATAGTGTCAGTTGGAGTGATGATGGTCTCCTCAGCTACAACAGCTTTCTTTCTTCTGCTCTTGTCATACCAGCCGCAGTCAACAGCAATCTTGAGTCCTGCACGGATAAGGTTAGCCTTGTCAGTAGCACCAGAATCAAAAGTACCACGATAATCAATCTGAGATGGATCTGTTGGGTTGATGGCAATCACCTTCTCTGTCTTAGCTGATGCAAGAAGGTTTGTGAATCCGTAGCCAGCGTATGCGCCAATATAGAGGCCCCAGTTGTTACTAAGAGCAACACGGCCGCCAAGGTCAACAATAACACTTCCACCAACTTTTGCAAGATTGTTAATCTTAGCATTTTGAGTTGTGTTATAAGTGCTGAAACCATGCTCAGGCATATCGCTTATAACGTGAGGACCAAGTTCTGGGAACACACCTGTTGTGGTGTAAGAACCGCCCTTAGCTATATAGCTGCCATACAGTGGTATATCAAGCTGTAAGCCTGCACCAAAGATAATAGCCCAGTTATCATCAAGCACCTTACGGAAGAGAACCTCCACTGGAACACTGATAAGACCTACATTCTGACGCTCACGGAAGTTGTCAAATGATGTAGTCAGGTCACAAGGAGTGTTAGGGTTACTTGGGTGAACCATACCTGGAGTCACCTCACTCCAGTTATAGGTGATATTGCCGTTGGCGTTAGTGAATTGAGCACCAAATCCAAGACCTATCCACCTGTTAAAGAAGCGTGCGTAGTGGATACCAGCGTCAAAGCCGATTCCAAGGCCAGACTTCCCGTTAGGCGTACTATATAGCATAGAGTTAAGTCCTCCGCCAAATGACACGCCAATATAATTATCGAGGTCGCTCTGGGCGCTGACCGTAAGGGTCAGTGCCGCAGCAGCCATTATTGAAAATATACGTTTTGTAGTCATATTCTTATTATTGTTTTGCAGGTTCCACATATTATTGCTTAATCACTTTAACTACAATACCATCAACGCTAACCATGTAGGTACCCTCTTGGAAATTAGCCAAATCAATTCTGGTTGATGCGCCCTCAAATGTTGTATTGAGAACCTCAACACCAGCCATGTTGACAATCTGGAGAGTATGGCTCTGAGCCTCTGAACCCTCAATTGAAACTGTTACGAAATCAGTTGCAGGGTTAGGGAATGCGCTAACTGTAGGAGCAGCAGCCTTGTCTGAACCATACAGGGTATCCATATCTTTCTGTGGGCAGCTGTAGATGGTCTCACCGTTCATGCTTGCACGAACGAAGTACTCACCTGTAAGCTTCTCATTAGAGTGGTAGTAGTAACCTGTAGCACCTCTGAGTGCCTCCCACTCCTCTTCCTCGCTAGCACGATAGAACCACTGGATGTCAGAGAAGCACTGGCATGTATCAACAACAGCGATAGTGTTGTTAAATAGTGGAACTACAAATGACTCAGCTACAGTAGCGCGGATAGAAGCAGGTATTGGAGCGCTCTCCAACCAGTCAAATCTGCTGTCACGGAAGAATACTGTCATGTTGTAATCACCGGCAGGAAGATCCTCTGGTAATGCAAGGGTGATAACGCCCTCCTTACCAGGAGTCTCAAGATATGTCCAGTCTACGTCCTCAATAAGGTCGCTGTCAAATACAATCTTGTACTGATCTGGGTTACCGCTCTTGAGGTGGAACTTCAGGCTATAATCACTATTATCGCAGTAGCCGTATGCATAAATCTCAATACCGTTAACAACGATAGTAGCCTCAGCCTCGCTCTGATACTCATTGTCAGGGATAATCTGCTCAATAATAGAGCCCTTCTCTGCATAGTCCTGAGATACTGGCTTGAGGAGATAGTTGGTCAGAAGGTCTGCATCACCGTTAAGCTCGTATGTCAATGTGATAATCTTGTTCTCACCTACAGCAGCGTCATTGTATGTAGCTGATGTAACAGTGTGAGAAATCTCATCACTCATCTTGATACCGTTAAGTTCACCGTGAGCGGTAATTACAGCCTCAACACCACCATCCTCAAACTTAGCAGGATATACGGTAGCGCCAGTTACATAAACCTCAGCACGTGTTACTGTCAATGTACCATCAATGAATGTGATGTTATAGTTATCACTTGAAACACCACTTGGAACGATAGCATACTCACCTACGAAAGTACCAGGAGCATATTCACAGTCGTATGCCATGTCACCATCAAGTGAAGACTCATCATCACCAGCCTTGAAGCCGTCATAGCTTACTGTGAACTCAGGAGCATTATCACCGTAGATTACGCTCTTGTCATCAGCTGTGATAGTAAGTTCAGCAGGAACAACAGTCAAAGTACCATCAACGTATGTAATTTCATAGTTTCTAGACTCAAGACCGCTTGGTGTAATGGTGTATGTACCTACACCGCTACCAACTGCGTATGCGCAATCAAATGCAAGTGTACCCTCAAGCATATCAGGATCTTCACCACCCTGGAATGTCTTGTAAGTTACAGTATATGCAGGAGCCTCATCACCATAGATGATTTCAAAGTCATCAGCTGTAATGGTAAGAGGAGCAGGAGCAATTGTAAACTCTACATAAGTCTCATCAGTGTAGTTACGTTTCATTGTAATCACTGCCTTGTATGTACCAGCCTCAATTGGAGCCATCTTGCTGTCATAAGCTGGATCATCGCTTGTATAAGAGATTGTATAGTCTATAACCTCCTCAAGTACCTTATTAAGGTCTTTTACATAGATTTCAGGTGTCTGACGAACGCCGTTATATACTAACTGCTCACCATCAATCTGGAATGCTGTAATATCCTGGCTTGTAGCAGACTTAGGATCTACTGTAAGTGTACCAGTTACAAACTCGATGTTGTAGTTCTCAGCATCAACACCGCTTGGAACTATATCATACTTACCAACAGGACTTCCCTGCGTATCAGAAGTACCTGGCACATAGTCACAAGCGAACTCAAGTGTACCTGACAATACAGTCTTGTCATCATTACCCTTAAAGCCGTCATAGCTTTCAGTGAATGGAACTGCCTCCTCACCATAGATAATGGTCTTGTCATTAGCAGTAATAGTCAGGTCTGCCTTCTTAATCACTACAGCGATAGGTTCTGGAGCTATGTAATCATTGTGGTTACCGTCAGCCTCTACCATGTAGTAAACAGAGTAAGAACCAGCCTTTAGAGCTGTAGGAACATTCTCAGAATAGTCAACGCCGTTGAGTGAGTATTTCATTACACCGCCTTCAGCCTCACCAGCTGTTACAAGTGCCTGCTCTTCAGCATTGTAAATAAGATCATTAGCTACAGGAGCAACAAGAACCTTGGCATCAGCCTTAACAACGGTAAGAGTACCAGCTACGTATGTAATCTCATAGTTATTAGACTCAAGACCGCTTGGAGTGATAGTGTATGTACCAATGTTGCTGCCAGCAGCGTACTCGCAAGTAAATGCAAGAGTGCCTTCAAGAACTGAAGGATCCTCACCACCCTGGAATGTAGCATAAGTTACAGTGTACTCAGGAGCCTCATCACCGAATGTAATGGTGTAATCATCAGCTGTAATGGTAAGAGGAGCTTGGTCAATTGTAAACTCAATCTCCTTTACACCAGTGTAGTTACGCTTCATAGTAACCACTGCATTATATGTACCAGCTGCAATTGGAGCCATCTCGCTCTCATAAGATGGATCAATACCTACGTATGATATTGCATAGTCTATAGCATTCTCAAGTAACTTGTCACCATCTTTTACAATGATTTCAGGAGCCTGACGAACGCCCTTGTAACCAAGAACATCACTATCCTTGCGTTCAACGGTAATATCATTAACATCTTTAGGATCAACTTTAAGTTCGCCGCTCATGAACACTATGTAGTAGTTCTCAGCGTCAACACCGCTTGGCTCAATAAGGTATTTACCAACTGGCTTGCCCTGTACATAGTCACAATCATAAACAAGTGTACCTGTCAGTACAGACTCATCATCACCACCCTGCCAGCCGGTATAAGCAATAGAGAACTCTGGCTTCTCTTCACCGAAGATAATCTCCTTATCCTCTGCTGTAGCTGTAAGTTCAGCCTTCTCAATCTCTACGACGATAGGATCTGGAGCATAGTAATCATTGTGGTTACCGTCAGCTTCAACCATGTAGTAAACAGAGTAAACACCTGCCTTTGAAGCACTAGGAACATCCGTAAAGTAATCCATTCCGTTGAGTGAGTATTTCATTGTACCGCCCAATGCACCACCAGCTATTACAAGAGCCTGATCTTCTGCATTGTAAGTGAGGTCATTAGCGATAGGAGCAATTATGCCCTCAACATCAGCCTTATCAACGGTAAGAGTACCGGCTACGTATGTAATCTCATAGTTATTAGACGCAAGACCGCTTGGAGTGATAGTGTATGTACCAATGTTGCTGCCAGCAGCGTACTCGCAAGTAAATGCAAGAGTGCCTTCAAGAACATCAGAATCCTCACCACCCTGGAATGTCTTGTAGGTTACAGTATATTGAGGAGCATCCTCACCATAAACAACTGTAAAGTCATCAGCTGTAATGGTAAGAGGAGCTTTCTTAATTGTAAACTCAACCTCTCTTTCACCAGCGTAGTTATGAACAAAAGTGACAACTGCATTGTATGTACCAGCGGCTATTGGAGCCATCTTGCTGTTGTAAGATGGATCAGTAACGCCTTGATATGAGATTGTGTAGTCTATAACCTCCTCAAGCGGAATACGGTCGTATTTTACACGAATATTAGGTGTCTGACTAACTCCCTTATAAACAAAGTTATCACCATCTACCAACTCAGCTGTGATGGAAGGGTCTGTATCAGCATCTTTGGGCGAGATAATATACATCTTGGTTACAGTACCCGTGTAGTTATTAGCACCATAAACGGTCACATAGTAATTATCAGCATTTGTACCACCCGCATTATCAAGAAGGTAATCTGATGTAGCTAAAGCAGCACCGCCATCTTTAACTGAAACTTCAGGTTTCTGGGGTCCACCACTATAGGTGAAGAGGTCCTCATTTAATGTAACCATATCCTCAGTCAGCTGCTTAGGAGTGATATTGAATGTTGCAGTGGCTGAACCTGTGTATTTAGGAGCAATACCTGTAACCTTAACAGTTGCAGTTCCAGCATTGATATTGTTAGAATACTCAACATTGTAATCAGTGCCTTTCACCAAAGTAAGGCTACCAATTGTAACGGTTTCTACAGGAGTGAGTGCGCTACCTGTGTAAACAGCAGAAGCATACTCAAGTTTAACATCTGCTGAAGCAAGGCTACCAATTATTGAATACTCTCCAGTTTTAGTACCTGTGTAATTAGATTTACCTGTAGCTGTAACAGTATAACTACCAGGGGCTACTCCACCAGCATTTGTAAGCGTGTAATCCTCACCCTCAACAAGAGTATAGCCTATACCTGAATCCATAACTTTTACAGTTGATGGTTTAACGGTATAACCTGTACACTCAATAAGATTAGGAAGAACCTGAACTGTAGCATTGGTAATGTTACGAGTACCGATAGTAACAGATACAAATTCATTAACACTATCATAATGGTTCTCACCATTTACAATTCTGTAGTGCACAGTGTAGGAACCTGCTTTTACTGCGGTAGGGACACCAGTACCCCATGAGCCTGCATTACCTAACCTATACTCCACTACACCGTCATCGGTGAAACCGGTAGTCACCAGCGCCTGAGCAGTGCCGTTAAATGTAAGGCCAGTCCTAGCAGTTGGAGTTGTGCTGTAAGATGGTGCAGCTTTCTTAATAGTTGCAATGATAGGACCTAGATACACATCGTAACGAGGACCATCAGATGCCTTAACCTTGACATAAACAGGATATTCTCCAGCATTTGTTGCTGTTGGAATATCATAGCTCCAAGAGTCGCCTGAGGTTAGGCTATACTGCCATCTGCCATCATCTACATCACCCGGGCTTAGCAATTGCTGAGCACTACCGTTGTAGGTCAAATTTCGAGGCACCGGCTCATCATAGATTCGAGGCTGAGCCAGCACCGCGCTTGGCATCGCTAAAAATAGCAGCGATGCAAACAACGTAAAAAGTTTAGTTTTTTTCATACGCGTTAATAATTAGTTAATAAAAAAAATTCATCACGCAAATGTAACACTAAATTTCACACGTGGCAATCACGTGCAAACATAAGTTATAAACATTTAAGCAATGTTAACATTTATTTTTTAAAATTTTTAACTTTAGAAAGGATAACCTATGCCAAAGTTGATGCGGAGAGCGTCAAGTGCTGAAGGAATATTGAAGTAGGTGTTGATGGGCTGGTTATAGTCAGGCTTTCCATCCTTATCATAGCGGAATGTCTTGTAGGGGGCATGAATGGCCACGCCAAAGTCAAGGCGTACCACAAGTCCGTCTAAATCCAATCTTAGACCGAGACCTGTGCCAAGGGCTATCTGACGTGCAAAATAAGGATTGTTAATAATGCCGTCATAAAGCGGTTCAGGAAGCTGCAGACGTGTTACGTAGTCATCAATTCCCGCCTCTTTGAAGAGTTCATCAGCTGAACGCCAGTTCCATACGTTACCCGCATCCACAAAGGCGGCGCCAAAAATTTTCCAATAGATAGGGAAACGGAACTCAAAATTGGCCTCAAGCTTGACATCGCCGGTATGGAAGAAACTCTGGTTATATTTGGCGGAATAGAAGTTACCAGGACCGTACGAATAAGATGTGGCGGCACGCAGGCTGTTAGGACCGCCAGTATAGAAAGACTCAGAGAGAGGGGCGTTCTGAGAGTTGCCAAGCGGCACATTGGCTCCTGCATACAAACGTATGGCAATACTGAATTTATCTGAGAGGTTGAACTTGTTATGAAACTCAGCGGAGAACTTTACAAACTGGTTGAAAGTGATGTTTCCCAATGGTTTGTCCTTGTCATTCCACTTATATCCAAAGATACAGTACACGGAGTTCATTAAGTTACCTGACTCTTTCACACCCAAGTTGATGTAGGTGTTCACCGCCCTCTTGGCACGGTAGTCATCATAGATGAAATTATAGCTGACTGATGGCACAAACTCATCTCCTGCCAAAAGTTGAATAAGCTGAGGGTACTCTGCCGTTTTGCTTAAAAGGCTGTCTGACTCCGCCTTCATAGTAACCACAGAGAGGGAGAATGGCGTAAAGGCGTGCGTAATATACTGACTCCGAGGAGAGTGGAAGAAATATGTAAAGGAGCCTGAAAGCCTATGAACGCCGTAACCGCCAGCTATGTTCTCATACTGATAGCCAAGCATGTAACGTGTGTCACCAGACGGATTTTTGTCTCCCAACCAGTGCAAATACGGCAATATGAGGGATGCGTTAATGCCAAACTTGTAGGTGTCAGTCTTATTGGGGTCACCAGGATGGCGGTTACGCAACGCCCAGTAATAGGAGCCGTTACCCTTCAGTATAAAGGTTTCTCCGTTGCCTAATATATTCTTAATGGAGTATTTGAGCGTAAGGTCCGGACCTATGCTGTTGTTTGACCTGTATGCCACAGCCGCATCAGCCGTAAGTCCGTGTACACGGGAGATGGTATCCCCTTTGAACCGTTCCTGGCGAGGCCACTCTTTGAAGGCACGCACACCTATACCTGATTTATAAAGTTCACCCTCAAATATATTGTTGTAGTCACGCTGAGAGAATACCAGCAGGCTCACATTACCCTCCTTTGTCAGCTTGTAATCTGCTGTGAGGTTGGCATATACGCCTTTGGAATCATTCACTTCAGGGTTATCCGTAAGCGTAGTGCCCAAGGTGATTCGCAACCTGTCTTTGAGGAAAGATTTGCTGATAGAGATATTCATATCATTGGTCCTGCCTGTAGCATGCTTGGTCTGCCCGCTGCTGATATCAATATCCACAAATTTACCCAGTTTGGAGTTGGCCATGGCGGCGTTTATACGGCTGTTTATGATGGATGTGAGAGCGTAACCGCTGCGCTGTGCCGCCACGTTGCTCTCCCCCACATACATGCCTGTGGCCAGAAGTGTTGCCGCCAAGCCGTCACGTGTATCCTCGTCAAGTTTAGCCAGCTCTGCGGTAATAGCCTCATCTGCAGGTGCTTCCAAGAAGAAACCTATGCTACTCAAGCCCAAAGAGTCAAGTTCTCCGTTAACACGCACGCCAGTTATGAAATCCACACGGCGGGTCTCCTCACCTCTGGACTCCACATCAGCCTTAACCTTCTGAGATGCAGAGACATTAATCATGGTCTTTCCTATAGGGCCGTTGAAAGTCACATGGCTGCCTGAATCCACTTTAAATGGCATTACAGGGTATAGTTTTGGAGAGTAACTAATTACACCGTCATCCACGTTTATGCGTCCGCCAAGGTTTAATTCTCCATCAGCCGTGCCGTAGCGTACATTTACTGTGCCGTGAGGTTTTACCTGCGCAAGGTTCTTTTTATCAATAGGATATGTAATATCGGTGGTAGGAAGTACAGTAACATCCACATTGGCTAAGATGCTGTCAAGCGGGCCAGTTACAGTACCATGTATGTCAGTGGCAAGTTCTCCATGAACAGGAATTGGTCCGCCTTTAGGCAGCTTGACTGGAGCAAAACTGTCTGCAGCCAGCGTGACGTCCACCTTCATGCTGTTCAAATCCAGACCTCCAGTTAGAGCAAGGTATGTACTGTCAGCGCCATATATTGGCAAACCATTGAGGTCCAACTTGTTATGACTCATAATGATAGGTGTGTCATCAAGGCTTACACCAGCCTGATATGGCTTGTACTCTACTGACACTCCAAGAGGCTGAACCTCAGCTGAAATGTCTGTATTGTTTGGCAGACCGTCTATTGATGCGGTGGCTCTCACGGCTCCATTAATATCTATATCAGGCAGTTGCATAAAGCTTTCAACCATATCCATTGGTATGTCATCTAACTTGACATCAGCGCGAATGGAGTTCTCATAAACTTCTGACGGGGATATTTGCACATCCACTGCATGATTTCCAAGCTCAACACCACCGTAGGAGATGCTGTCAAGTTTCACTTTTCCTGTACCGTTAAGCTCCTTGCCTACACGCTCCAAATCAATGCGAAGAGCCGCATCAGCACATAGATTATCAACACTCATCGCACCATCTGTAAGGCGGGTGTCAGCCTTAAGTGAGGCGTTGGTTCTGCCCTCTGTCATAGCCACGCCAAGAGAGGCTGCAGCGGCAGGCAGGCGCAGTGCGGTGCTATCTTCTGGATGGTATATCTCAGGAATGGATGCATTCAGTTTAATATCAGTGCGTTGTGAGTCTGAGTTCAGGGAAAGTTCCACCCTATCTATATCCAGACCGGTATCATCAATAAAGGGCTGTATGGGGCTGCCGCTCTGCAATGCAATATCAGCATTTAATGCTGGCATAACACGGCGGACAGTGTCAAGCATAGTAAGGTCAGAAAGAGACGTAATGGACTGGATTACAGCCGAATCACCAACGGTGCCGAGCAGACGCTGCACATCATCAACCAGTTTCAGCACGTGCATAGGGCTGTTTGCGGTTATGTCAAGCCCATTGGTGGCCAGTGCCAATGATGTGGCGCTGTCTGTGGTGAAATCAATGCGCAGAGTGTCAGCTGTTATATTCTTGCCTGCCACACATGTACGCACAGCATACAGCTGGGAGTGATAATCCACGGCCATACGTTCAGGTGTCATGAACTGAGCCACATGGAACTGATGCTCAGTCAGAGCCTGCACCTGCAGGCTGCTATCCCTCATAGTAACAGGCAGGTGGAGCGTGCCGTCAACCGCCTTGCCAGCCAGCTGGGCGTTGAGTTCTAATCCTGAAACGTTTATATTTTCATATACAGCCTCTGTAAGATGTACCTGCAGATTGGTCTTCATCCTTTTTGACGATGGGTCAATGCCATGGCCTGAGGCATGGATATCACCAGCAAGAACCACGTGTGTGCTATCCTTGAAGAACGGGCTCAGGTTCACCTGCTCCACGTTAACACGCATGTCATACGCCTCATCATCTATGTCATAATAACCGCCAAGACGTACTTTGCTACCTTGGTACTCCACATCGCCGTTAACATCCACTCTCATACTCTCCAGATTCATCTCTGTGGTGTAGAGATTGGCTTTAGCACCCATCTCATCTGAGCGGACATGCAGACCGCCACTGGTAATCTGGTTGTTAGCCAGATTAACGCTGACATCGCCGTATATTGTATCTACAGGTATGGAGAGCTGGTCAAGTGTGAAGTTAAGGCCTCCTACATTGAGTCTCCGCACATCATAAAGGTTGGCTCCCACATCCGCCAGAACATTGGTTGAGAGGTAGCCTGCCCTTACATCCATACCCATAGGGGTTAGACGGAAGCGCACATTACGCAGCTCTCCGTCAGGCACATCAAACGCCATCAGCAGCGGCACCGTATCCAGAGCCGTTGTGTCAGGCGGAGTGTCACGCAGGTCAATGGCGATATCAGCATCCAGGAGCTCAAGCCCGTGCAACGGATACTTACCCTCAGAAATCACCAACTGCGGGCTGTTCACTTTCAGATGGTTAACAATAGCATCAATACCCACAGCCTCTATCAAGCTGTCTGAATGGAACGTAGTCTCATCCAGCTGCAGCCGCTCCACCTCTATAGGAACGTCTGTAATCCTGTCAAAACTGAAGGCAGAATCCAGCTGGGTTGTAAGCAATTTGGCGTTAAGATGAAGTGAACGTGTATAGATAAGTGTATCCTTTCCACGATGTCCCACAAAGAGGCTGTCTATATCCACCTGCAAGGGCAAATCCTCCTCACCTTTGTAGGCTCTGTAGAACCGCATAGGTGAATGATGGAACGGAGAGAGGTATATGCCTCCAAGGTCTATATCATAGTCTGTCTTATCATTTGCCACAGCTATGACTTTTTCCAGTACAGCATTCCTTAGGGAAGGCACATAAAGCACGCATGCCGCCGCTATAAGCAACAGCAATGCAAGTCCCGCCACCACTCCTGAGAGGGCAAGCGGGATTTTCCAAATAAGAGCTAATTTATTTTTCAGCCTGTTGCTCATCATGTTCTCCCATATTCTTCAGGAAGAGATTTACAACACGCTTAGTGACAATAGTTTTGCTCACAGCCTTACGAACCTTGTCAGCTGCAGAAGGAGAATCACTCACCGTAGCTGACTCAGCCGTCTTCTCAGCCAGTTCCACATCCTGTTCACGTTTGTCTATCTTGCTACGGAAGCTTGGAGAGGCGTGTTTGTACAGGAAGTTGTAACAAGGCACGGTGGTCTTCATGATATATGGAGTAAGGAATGTTGTCAGCACACTGGAGGCAACAATAATAGGATAAATTGCAGGATCAGTAACGCCAAGTTTGCTTCCCAAGGCTGCAATGATGAATGAGAACTCACCAATCTGCACAAATGAGAAACCTGTAAGCATTGAGTCTTTGAATGTCTCACCGCCCCACCAGCAACCAAGAGTACCAAAAACAATCATACCCACAACTATCACTAAGGATACAAAAAGGATGGCAGGCCAATATTCAACAAGTGATGACGGATTAATCATCATACCCACAGATACAAAGAATATAGCAGCGAACACGTTCTTTAGCGGTGACATAAGCTGTTCTATGCGGTGTGACTCCTTAGTCTCAGCAAGTACCATACCCATTACAAACGCACCCAGTGCGCTGCTGAATCCAGCCTCCTCAGCGGTCAGCACCATGCCAAGGCAGAGACCCAAAGAGAGGATAATCAGTGTCTCATCATTCAGGTGCTTACGCACTAAGCGCAACAATGTTGGAATGACAAGAATACCGCACACAAACCACACTACAAGCGTCACAGCAAGTATAATCACCTTTTTCAGCAGTTCACCGCCCTCAAAACTATTCTTTACGGCGATACTTGACAACAGCACTAACAGCACCACTGCCACAATGTCTTCAAAGATAAGGATACTGGTTGCGCCCTTTACAAAACGCGCCTTGCTCAGGCCAGCCTCATCAATGGCTTTCATAACGATGGTTGTACTTGACATACAGAGCATAGCCGCCAGGAAGAGGGAGTTCATATTATCCAGCTCTGAAAAACGGCCTACACCATATCCAAACACAAGCATACCCACAATGATGGTTGCGGCACCCACAACTGCTGTCTTACCGCTCTCAACCAGATTCTTGAGGCGGAACTCAAGGCCTATGCAGAAAAGCACAAAGAGCACACCTATATTGCCCCATGCCTCCACATTCTCATGATTAACCAGGTTTTCACCAAAGAGATTAGGGCCTACTAACACACCAGCCACTATGTAGCCTAAAACCACAGGTTGCTTAAGCAACTTGAACAGCAGACTCACTACGCCCGCTGTAATCATTAATATGTATAAATCGTGTACCATTTTAAGTGAAGCTATATGGTTACTAACAAAAAAAAAGAGACATCCTCTTTTGGAAGATATCTCTTAGTGCGTAGGATGAGACTCGAACTCACACGCCGTAACCGGCACTACCCCCTCAAAGTAGCGTGTATACCAATTTCACCACCTACGCATCGAGGTCTTTTTGTGGTGCCCAAAACAGGGCTCGAACCTGCACAGCCTTAAGGCCACTAGTCCCTGAAACTAGCGCGTCTACCAATTCCGCCATTTGGGCAAATGTTTGTACCAATTTCAGTACCACAAAAAAAGCATCCAAAGAAGGATGCTCTCATTATTTCAAGAGCGAAAAACGGGACTCGAACCCGCGACCCTAACCTTGGCAAGGTTATGCTCTACCAACTGAGCTATTTTCGCATTATTTATCCCCTCGTCCCTCAATTGCGATGCAAATGTACGGCGTTTTTTTGAACCTGCAAAATTTTTTTGAGAAAAATTTGAGATTTTTTTTAAAATTTCTCATCACACATTTCGAGACTCTTCGCTAACGCTCAGAGTGACGGGTGGTTAGCTCATTCTCTTTTTATAGTCCTGATAGGTAAACTTTCTCAGCAAATCCATCTGTCCGTTAGAATAGACCAGAACCATAGACGGATGAGTCACTCCATTAAACATGGTAGTTTTAACTGTGGTGTAGTGAGCCATATCCTCGAACACCACCCTGTCACCTACTTTAAGAGGCTCATCAAATGACCAGCTGCCCACATAGTCACCGCTAAGGCAGCTGTTACCGCCCATACGGTATGTAGGTTTGCCTTCCACTGGGTCTGTAGCTCCTTCAATGGCAGGTTTGTACGGCATCTCAAGGCAGTCTGGCATGTGGCAGGCAAATGATACATCAAGCATGGCAGTCTTAATGCCGTCATTCTCCACAATATCCTGCACGGTGGCCACCAATGTACCCGTCTGCCATGCAAAGGCGCTGCCTGGTTCAAGTATCACCTGCAGATTAGGATGACGCTGACGGAACTCTATAAGTGAATTTACTAGAAGCTCCACATCGTAGCCTTTGCGGGTCATAAGGTGACCGCCGCCAAAATTAATCCACTTGATTTTATCAAAGTAGCAGCCGTAAAGCTCCTCCACCCTTTTTATAAGGGCGGCTGTATCTGCGGCTGAAGATTCACAGAGGCAGTGTACGTGAAGCCCCTCTATACCCTCTGGCAGCTCTGCTCCAAGTGTTTCACGCTTCACACCTAGACGGGAACCGGCCACGCACGGATTGTAAAGGTCTGTCTCCACTACTGAGAACTCCGGATTGACGCGCAGTCCGCAGGACACCCCACGAGTGCGTGTCCTGTACTTTTCATACTGCGCTATTGAATTAAAAGTAATATGAGAACTGCATGCGGCTATGTAGTCAAACTCCGCATCGGTGTAGACAGGAGCAAAAGTGTGAGCCTTGCTCCCCATCTCCTCCACTGTCAGCAACGCCTCATTTAGCGAGCTGGCTGTAGAGAACTGTATATACTCTTTCACTATTGGGAAGGCTTTCCAAAGTGAGAAAGCCTTAAATGCCATGATTATCTCAACACCCGCCCTATCCTTTACACTTTTTATAAGTTCAAGGTTCCTACGCAGCTTCTCCTCATAGAGGACGTAGCATGGGGATGGGATGTTACTGATAAGTGACAATTGAGAGTTGAAAGTTGAAAATTAAAGTTGAAAATTAAAGTTCCAGATCTAAATCAAAGACCTCATGCCATGGCAGGCCGCTCTTTGCAACCTTCTCCATGAATGGGTCTGGATCAAACTCCTCAACGTTATAAACGCCTGGCTTGCGCCATTTGCCCGTCATGAACATATATGCACCAGTCATGGCAGGAACTCCTGTGGTGTAGCTCACGCCCTGCATACCAGTCTCCTTGTATGCCTCTTGGTGACTACAGTTGTTATAGATGTAGTATGTCTTCTCCTTACCATCTTTAACACCACGTATGCGGCAGCCTATTGATGTGTAGCCTGAATAGTTCTCACCCAAATCCTGCGGATTAGGAAGTACCGCCTTAAGGAACTGGAGAGGCACAATCTTCATGCCGTTATACTCCACTTCATCTATGCGGGCCATACCTATATCCTGAATAACACGCAGGTGTGTGAGATACTCCTGGCCAAATGTCATCCAGAAGCGTGCGCGCTTTATTGTAGGGAAGTTCTTTACAAGGCTCTCAAGCTCCTCATGGAACATGAGATAAGACTCACGAGGGCCTATCTCAGGATAGTTTATTGGCTGATGTATTTCAAGAGGACCGGTCTCAACCCATCTGCCATCCTGATAGAAACGCCCTTTCTGGGTAATCTCACGGATGTTAATCTCAGGGTTGAAGTTTGTGGCAAACGCCTTGTGGTGGTCACCTGCATTGCAGTCAATAATATCAAGATAGTGTATCTCGTCAAAATAGTGCTTGGCTGCGTAGGCTGTGTACACGCCTGTCTGTCCCGGGTCAAAGCCACAGCCTAAGATAGCTGTCAGCCCTGCCTCTTTGAAACGCTCATGGTAAGCCCACTGCCATGAATACTCAAAGTGAGCCTCGTCAAGAGGTTCATAGTTAGCTGTATCCATGTAGTTAACACCTGCTGCAAGGCAAGCATCCATAATGTGCAGATCCTGATATGGAAGCGCCACATTTATAACAAGTTCTGGCTTGAAGTCAAGCATAAGGGCTGTAAGCGCAGGAACATCATCAGCGTCTACGGCTGCTGTCTTGATGTCTACACCATAACGGATCTTTATCTCAGCCGCCACCTTGTCACACTTAGACTTGGTGCGACTGGCCAGCATGATATCTGTGAATACGTCTGTATTCTGAGCCACCTTGTGGACAACAACGGTTCCTACACCGCCGCAACCTATAATAAGTACTTTTCCCATTATATTAATATTTCCATTTACCGTCTTCGTTTTTCTTGGTAGAGATATTGAATGAGAGCATAATCTCATGGCTGGTCCAAGCCACGTTGCTAAGCTTGCCAAAGTTTGCGTCAAAGGCGTAGCCTATACGCAGCCAATTCCATTCAAAACCTACCATTGCGTATGCAGTTGTCTCTGTCTTATAGCCAAGGCCTCATCAACCACGTGGAACTGACCTGTGTAGTAGTATGATACAGCCGGTGCCAGTTTGAACTTATCTCCACACGGGATAAGACCTCTGGCGTATGCGTAGTATGTAGGATCTGTGTTAAGTGTTGACTTCTCAAAGAAGTAGCCAGGAATGTGGTTCAATGATACACCTATGAGAATGTACGGGTTGGCGTACTCTATACCCACTGATGCATCAAACACAGTCTTGTTCTGGAATCTCTCATACTCAGGAGTAAGGGAACCTGGGTCTGGGAAACGGTGCTTTGTCGGGTCAAACTCCTTGTTCACGATACCAAGGCCTACACCAAATGAGAAGATGTTGTGTTTACCAAAGTTAAGATGGTAGGCATACACCACTTTCGCCTGAATCTGATGGTAGGCAATACCGCTTCGGTCATAGCTGAAGCTAAGACCTAGACCAGACTTTGCCTTCTCTATGTATCCGTGCACGTTTAACATCGTGGT
>ONBO01000002.1 GCA_900316125.1 uncultured Bacteroidales bacterium
CTGTCACGTATGATGAGTCTGCAAGTGCTACCGGAACGTCATTACCGTTCCATGTTACAGTGTAAGGCAGAGTGCCACCACTGAATGCACACTTGATGGCACCATTCTTATCACCAAAGCAGTTAACGCTCAGTATAGATGCACTGTTAACAACCTCAGATATCAGTTCATCAGGCTCTTTCACCTGATATGTGCGGGTGAACGTAGCACCTGAGTTGTCTGTTACTTCAACGGTATATTTATCTGCCGGAACATTAACCACATCTTTGGTAGTGGCTGTATACCCCTTCTCAGATGTCCAAGAGTAATGGTAGTGGCTGTCACCTCCTGATACTTGAAGAATAATGCTACCGTTAGATTTACCGTAGCATACTACGTCTGTTATTTTTGCAGTTACTTCAAGAGTCTCAGGCTGGGTTATTGCAATCATATCAAACGCTATGCAACTATTGTCATCCACAACCTCAAGATAGTAGTTTCCTGCAGGCAGGTCTGTAAGCACTTCATTATGCTTGTTTGCATCTGTAATACCAGGGCCGGTCCATGTAAATGTATACGGCTGCGAGCCGCCTGCCGCTGATGCGTTTATCTTACCAGTAGACCCACCATGTATAGCCACATCCTCCTTTGTGTAGTTTATGGTAAGCATGTCAGGCTGTGTAACTTGAACAATGTCTGTAAACAGGTTACATCCGTTAGCGTCTATTACAAGGGCTCTGTAACGGCCAGGTTCAAGATTAGTAACCTCCTTCTCAGAAGATATAGGTATGTAGGTGTCTGTAACCTTGGTCCATCCATACTCGTATGCAGGGGTTCCGCCTGTTGCAGTCACTGATGCCTTACCGTCATTATTTCCGTAGCAGGTTACATTCCAAACTGATGTCGTGGCCTCAAGCTTGCTTGGCTCTGTAATCTCCACAACATTAGAATTTGTACAGCCAAGCTTATCCTTGACATTTATGAAATATTTACCTGCGCCGGTGGCGGTTATAACTGAGTCATTTGACAATACTGTAGAAGCCTCATCCTTCCACTCAAAGCTATATGGGAACACACCTCCGGTCACAACTGTCCAGACTTTACCACTTGCATCATTATTGCACTTGAGGTTGTCACCTTCTGCAATAACTGTGAGTGCATCCGGATCTCTAAGTGTGAACTTGCGTCTTATGGTACAACCGTTGGCATCTGTAACCACCACATCAAAGTCACCGCCGTTAAGTCCGGTCTGGTTCTGTTCAGTAGGCCTTACTCCAGTGCCTGACCAGAGGTAGCTGTAAGGTTCTGTACCACCTTCCACCTCTATGGTTATGCTGCCTGCGCCCTCTCCGTGGCAAACATTCTCAGTATATGATGTGCTCTTGAATGAGAGCGGAGCATCAGGCTGGGTTATGGTCTGTGTTAATGATGTCTGGCAACCTAAGGCATCCACAATCTTAACCTGGTATATTCCTATGCCAAGATCCTTGATGTGGGCGGAGTCTGCTATCTGCTCTGGTGTAGCACCAATCCATGTTACATCATACGGCAGCGTACCGCCTGAGATGGCTATGTCAATGTTAGCTGTCTCATCGCCGTAGCAAGGCTCCTCAAAGTTGGATGTTATTGTGGTAGCCACTGTCAGCAACTGAGGCTCTGTAATCTGATAGTCATTCTCATATATGTTACCAAGAGAGTCCTC
The DNA here is from genome assembly GCA_900316125.1 of uncultured Bacteroidales bacterium. GTDB lineage: Bacteria > Bacteroidota > Bacteroidia > Bacteroidales > Paludibacteraceae > Enterocola. Next base: position 1,682 of record ONBO01000002.1, read on the forward strand.
AACCTTAAAGTGGTACAAACCTGCCTTAAGGCCTGTAATATCTTTATTAGAAGTGGTGCTTGCGTCAGGATATGTCCATGTATATGTGTACGGAGCCTCAGCACCGCTTACATCCATGTATATGTAGCCGTCATTGCCATCCTTGCAACTTACATTCTTTATTGTTTCCTTTATAATATAAGGTGTAGGCTCAGTTATAAGAGCCCCAGTTGAAACGGTACAACCACGTGCGTCTGTAACAGTTACAAAGTAGTTGCCTGCAAGCAGGTCACTCTGGTTCTGATTGCCCTCTGTGGCAGGTGTGATACTACGTCCTGTCCAGTGGTAGCTATACTCTGTGATACCGCCGGTAACCTCTATCTCAATAGCACCTGTGGCCTGACCTATTATCTCCACATCAGTGGTTGATGTGACTCTTACAGCCAGGATTTCCGGAGCTATCAAGGTTTCTGTAGCCGTGGCGGTACATCCGTTATCATCTGTTACTGTAACCTGATAGTTTCCGCTTGGCACACCCACAAGTGTGGCGTCCGTGCCTACCACCTGACCGGTTGTAAGATTCTTCCACTCATAGCTTGGAGTGCCGGTGCCGCCTGTAGGTATGGCTCTCAGCACACCTGTGCTTGCGCCTGTACAGTCAACATCCTGCTTCAGTATGTAAACTGAAAGTTCTGTAGGTTCTGTTATAGAGAAGTCAACTGTACGTGTACAACCTATACTGTCTGTAACAGAGAAATGATAATCCTCTTTTGGAAGATTGAAATCAAGGGAGTCTTTAACCACCTCTGTACCGCTTGCAAGACTAAGCGTGTGGTCATACGGATTTCTACCACCCGTAACGTACGCTATGAAACTACCATCATTCTTACCGTAGCAGGTAACATTTGTAGATGTGTAGTCAAGTTTGAGTTTGTCAACCTCTATTGCCTTTGACATGGCGTACTTACAACCATGGTGGCTGGCTGTAACCTTAAACAATACATTGTCAAGAGGTGTACTGCTAAAGTATAAAGGACCTCCGTCTGCAGTCTTCTCTTCAAAGAAGTTGTTGTTGACTGTAAGGGTGTATGTAACATCTGGTTCTGTCCTCTCCATCTTAACAGCGTTATTGCCGTTTTCACAGTAGAGGCCTATCTGAGGTATGTCTGCTATGTACTCTATGTAGAATGACTTCATCTTGGAGCTGCTACATATCTCCTCTCCTCCGTCTATGAGTTTATGAATCATGGTAACCATATACATACCCTCTTGAAGCAGCTTAGGATATATCACTGCCGTACCGTCACCATTATCTACAAATGCCGGACTACCAGGCTCGCTGAAGTAGAAGTTTGTATTCTGAACATGGTTTGCAACTATTCTCACTTCATCACGGTCAGCGCATATATATTCAAGGTGTTCAAAACCACCAAAGTCTGAGGCCTCGTTAAGTATGCGGAATGTATTAGTAAGCGTAGTCTCACAACTCTCCTCCTCGCCTGTTGAAAGGTTATAGTGAATTGTGTAATGGTACGTTACATCGTAGGATGTACTGAAGTCACCTTGTGTGAGGTCAATAGATGCGTAACCCTTGCGTGTAGGGTCATTAGTCAGGAATGACGGCCCTGTAAAGGTGGCATCGCCGAACTCAATTGGGAAACCGAATATCTCTACGGTACCCTCAGGACAGCAGTAGCGCTCATCAAGACCGAAGATAGCAAGGTTCTCAGTACCGCGCACCTGAATGTGAGTGGTGTCTCTTGAGATACAGCCGTACTGGTTCTTAACCTCATAGGTCATCTCATACACGCCAAGATCTGCTGTCTGGGTGTAGAAGGTGTTATTAATAAGTGCGCCTTCAACCGCATCGGTGGTATAGAAACCACCAAACGGAGTGGCGGCAAGATGTATCACATCACCCTTACAGTAATCTGACTTCAGATTCATATCAATAGGTGAAGGAGCGTAGACGTTGGTGTACTCTGAATATGTCCAATCACAAGTACCGTCATTATAAACGTACTCTATCTTGTAGTAACCCTCTCCCCATGTAGGACGGAAGTATGGAGGGTTAGACTTAGGAACCACCGCTTCAACAAGATCCCAGTCAGACTCTGATGAGCAGCTTGTTCCGCTCTTGCAACGGTATATGTTTACAACACCGTCTGTCTCTGTCATGGATGTGATGTGAATAACCACGTCATCATCATAATTACAGTATGATTTGGAGATGCCAAACGGGTCTATGTTCACCGGAGCCCTTACGGTGTAAGGTGCCGCGTACTTATGCGGACAGCCCTTCTCATCAGAGATGGTATATATGGCCTGATAAGAGCCCTGGTTCAAACCATACGGATTGAATGTGGCGATACCGTTCTCCTGAGTGAAAGGCACTCCGTGGAAGTCATACGTACCGGTTATATTATCAGCCATGATCCTGGCTTCTGTGGACCTATTACATACCACGTCACTCGGGTCATATGAGAAGCCCTTCATATCCACCAGCTCCTGGTTGTCAAGTCTGATTTCAACCTGCTTTACCTTAGAAGCCTCGCAGCCGAACTCATCAGTTATGAAGTATGATATCCAGTATGTACCGGCTGAGAAATCCTTGAATTTGGCCTGAGCCTGCTCAGGATCTGTAATTACAATGGAGGCTTGACGCGCACCAGCGTCAGCATAAACCTCCCACCTACCGTTTCTCTGTTGCGGGTAGCCCTGCAGACGGTATGTCTTATCCTGGTCATCAATGTTTGGCAGACAGTAACTGTAGCTAGGGCTGTATGGAGGCCCAAAGTCAGGCATTATCATCCAGTCAACCTCTGTTATAAGAGCACTTACAAACACTGTCATGGTGGTGTCAAACACACAACCCTGCAAACCGTAAGTATAGGTGACATCAACTGTGGTGTTACGTGTTATGGCGGAAAAATCAAGCATGTTAGTACCCTTCAATACATTTGAAGGATTTGTTGAGAATGAACCGCCGGTAGGATAACCTGTAACAAGGGCAACCTCATTATTACAATAGTATGCAGGTTCTCTCAGACCTTCAATCTTGAGAGAGCCGGCGTCAGCCACAACAAGTTCTATACTGTCTCTGATTATACAGCCTGTCTCTGTCTCAGCGTATAAAGAGTACTTGGATGTGGTTATTGGCGCCACTGTTATGGATTTCCTGTTAATCTGACCGGTACTCCACTGATAGTAGGCCTGGTCACCTTCATAATCTATGGAGAGTGTCACTCTTTCACCCGGGCAGATGGCAAGATTTGTCTGTGATGAGTGAATCTTGAAATCATCAACTGCAGGTATGTCAATTACAAGTGTAGGGTTAGTAGGCACTTCAATTGGTTCCGGATCATCATCTGGATTCTCAGGATCTGGTTCTGGTATGATGGTCTCTCTTGGGTAAGTATTTGTACAGTACTTATCCTCAAGGCGCTTTATCATTATAGTGGTGGCGTCCATTAGAGTGAGGTCATACGTATAGACATTGTTATCTATGTTAACAACCCTGTCAACGTCATTTTCAGAGAGTGTGAACTTGTAAGGCTCCTCTCCCATGAGTGTGACTTGGATAGTCACTGTCTCACCTGGACAAGCCACAACACCCATAGTTGATATGATTGCATCGGGGAGCGGGCGCTGGATAATGGTGGCGCTTCCATCCATATCCTCCTCACATTCTGTACCAACAACTCTTGCCTTCACAGTATATACGCCCTCCTCATTATCATACCAGTATAGAGCGGAACCTGTACCCGGAATGTAATCACCTGTAATTTCACCATCTTTAAGCAGGGCATACTCCACTCCACGTTCAGAGCTTGAAAGCTTAACAATCATGGCCGTAGTAGGCTGACCTGTACAGTAGTAGTTATCTCCGGTCACAGTAAATACCCTAGGCTTGTTCGCCTTGAATATCTTAACATCATCAGTGCTGGAGCAGTAAGGAGCTGTGTTCAATGTGGCGGTAAGAGTATAAACCAAATCTTCTGTAACTGGCTTGGTGTAGGTGCCAGCTGATGTTGGGTCCTGCACTTTGTTTGCAGGAGTCCACTGATAGTCCACGCCAAACACATTCTCACCACCTATCTTTGCCTCGGTACCGGCGCATACAGTCTGGTCTTCTCCGGCGTATGCCTCAGGATTTGCAAGACATATTGCATTAAGAGTTAACGTAGATGTACAAACTTTGGTTTCTGACGGGCGTGATGAGACCTTTCTGGTTGCGGTGAGCGTAAACTCAACACTCTGAGAGAGAGGGACTGTGGTAGTGGACGCCGATATAGGGTTCACCACCTTCTCAACCGGCTGCCATGAGTAGTTTACATCTGTTTCAGGGGTGAGGCATGTGAATGAGGCTGCTGTATTAGGGCATACAGAGACGTTTTCACTTTCATACCTAAGTTCTGGATTCTGTGCTACATAAACAGTAACTTTTGAGGTGGCGTAACAAACGCTCATAGTTGAATTATACGCTGTAACTGTAAACTCAGTGGTGGAGTTAAGCGCACGCGTTTCTGTCCTTGAGGCGTTAGGGTCAACCAGCAAGGCTGAAGGCTCCCACAGATAACGGATATCAGGGTCTGGTGAAGGATCTCCACCTATCACTGCTGTCTCCCCAGCGCAAATATACTGGTCATCACCTGCATATGCAGAAGGCTTGCTGTGAATGTCAACAACAACCTCTGCGCGTTCACTCTCACAACCGCCTTCATTGGCCTGTGCCACCCAGTATGACATTCTGCCAACAACATTCTTGTTGAAGTCAGGCAATGAGCTTATTCTTACGGTAGATGTTTCAGTCTCATACCAGCGAAGCGTTCCTGTGGCGGTTACAAGAGAGGCCCAACTGCCAGTGCCAGGCATCTGACACTCCACATAGTTGTCCACATCAGGGATACTTGGCTTTTCATATACTGTTACAGAGACCTTAGCACGCTCACTCTCACACCCTGCAACTGATGTCTGTGAAACCCAGTATGAAGTATTCTGTGGTACATTCTTATTAAAATCAGTAACTGAAACAGTCTCACTTGATGTTTCAGAGGCATACCACTTAAGCGTACCTGTGGCAGTTACAAGAGATGCCCATGACTGAGTGCCTGGCTGCTGACAGGCCGCATAGTCAGTAGTCTGCGGCACCTCTGGCAGTTCTGGCAAAACAGAGACCAGAATAGCATCTGAGCCCTGCCTCTGGTCAGCATCAGAGAAGTGACCGCTCATGACATAAGTTCTTCCACGTACAGGATTCTCAACCTCATACCTATTTGAGGTAAACGTAACAGACGTGCTGTTAAGGGTGAATGACGGGAAGTATTTGGTTGCATCATATTCACCAAGTTGGAATATGAGAGTGTTACATCCGTCCCCCACCTGAGTCAGCACAGGTGTAGGAACCATTGCTGCGCTCAATGTATATACAGCACCCTCTTTCTCAAGTGTAAGGAATACCTTGTCACCTGTCTTGAGCCCTGGGAGATTCAGATAGCAGTCTCCAGCACTACCGCTGGTAAAGCCTATACCGTCACCAGCCTTCAGCACGGTTCCAGAACTTGGATGGCCTATCTGACCCTCATCCCATGACCACGTGTCACCATCAACTGATTTTAGTATCTTAAACCTTGCAGCCGGCGTAGCCACATTGAACGTGTATGAATATTCATTACCAGCACCAGAACCAATGAAAACATGACTACCTGCTGATGAGGCATCACCTGCCACACACCCGCTTGTAATAGGCTGAATCCAGCACGCCATGCCGTAGATATAGTCTGTGTCATCCAAAGCCGCAAAAGAGTGTGGGAAGTAGTTAGCCTTGTCAGACTGTGAACTGTATATGTTCACACTGAACACTCCCGATATTGAGGTCCCGATTGTACTGAGCTCGGCAACTTGGGATGATGATGTCTGAGCATTATCCTCTCCAATCCAGAAACTGTATGACGACCACTCCGATGATGGCACAGAGGCGTATACAATCATCTCGTCGGTCACATTTGTGCCGGCGTTCTCAAATGTAAAGTATGAGATACTTTGCGGATTTGCAGTGGGGAACAACGCAAGTGTATAAGCTGCAAACGCACTGCTAAAAGGAATCAGCATTAGGGCTGCTAACGCCACAGACTTTATAAGTAATTTTTTCATCAGTATCTAGTATTTCTAAGTAACCTACAAATTTAATAATATTTACTCTAAACACAAAAAAAATGCACACTAAAGTGTGCATTCAGGCATTCGTATGTTAAAATTCAGACTAAATATTGCCTTTTGTGCGCTCATTGCGCTCAGCAAGGAACGTCTCAATGTGGCGTTGTTTCTTCTGCTCGTAGATATCATTAAGATTGATAAGCAGGCCAAACTCTATAACATTGCCAAACGAATGGCATACACTTGCTCCAAAATAGCGAAGTTTAGGAGCCAGCGCAATGTATGCATTCACCAGAGGTGGAATGTTAACACCGAGTTCACGGACTCTGCGATTAAGATTCTTAAAGTCCTCCTTATAGTCACCAGTATTAAACAGCTCGTCACACTCCTCCTGGCTGACAGTTGAATCTATAGGGTGCAACGGAGTTATAAGGCCGTCTGTGTCATGGTAGTATTTGGAAATGAAGCCTAAGATAATATCTCTAGCATGCGCATCATACTTAGGATAGATGGTAACTTTGCCAAAGAAGTACTCCAACCCATGCAAAGTAACAGTGAGGGCGCCAAGCCCGTCCCATAGGTTATCAAGAGCAAAGAGACTCTTAGTACCCATCTTGGTAGCTTGATAGTCCGGATGAACAAAAGAGCGGCCAAGCTCTACAGTGACAGGCATATACTCCTTCTTAAACTTCTCAGAGAAATGGAAAATTTCTGAAGTGGCCAGCAGAGGCTGTCCTGCGTCATCAAAGGCCACATCGCGGCCCATAATAAACCTGTAACCACCCAGTATCTCCTGATTCTGAGGGTCCCACACAAAGAGCTGCCTATAGCAATGCTCTATCTCGTCAAATTCATCAACATCACATGATTTACCTGTTCCGCCACCTGGCAGACGGAATGACCACTCCCTAAGTCTGCCTATTTCACGCATAATATTAGGAGACTCAGCAGCGGTTGTAACGTAAATTTCATTACCACCTTTGTTGGTGTTTCTCAAGAACTTGTCAGGGGTTAGTTCCTTTATGATAAGTTCACGGTCTACGCGGTCTATGAGTTTTTCCATAATCAATGCAAAGATAAGAAAACCTTTGCGCTCTACAAAACAAAATTAAGAAAAATTTACAATTCTAACAAAGAGTGATAAAGCCTACTATCCCCCACCCCCTACTACAACGTGTTAAAATTGATTGTTGATAACTTTTGTGTCTAATTGTGTCTAAAAAAGTTGTAAAGTGGGGAATTTTGACATATCTTTACCACCGAATTTGAAAAGAAGCATAAAAATGCAGTCACTGATAGGCAACATAGACGCAAGAGTTGATGCAAAGGGAAGAGCCTTTCTGCCAGCCCAACTGCGCAAGCAACTGGCTGACTGCAAGAGTTTTGTTCTTAGAAAAGATATATTCTGTAACTGTCTTGTACTCTACCCTGAAAGCACATGGGATGAGATGGTGAGTGCGTTGAGGAGGAATCTTAACAGTTGGAACAGGGAGCAGGCACAAGTTTTCAGACAGTTTGTATCTGAGGCTGACAGAATTGAGACGGAAGAGAATGGAAGAATGCTTATTCCTCGTAGGTACATTGACGCGCTTGGCATTAAATCTGACATCCGCTTTGTGGGGAGTGACCAGACCATAGAGATATGGCCGGCTGGCAAGATTGAGGAGACATTCACTGACGCTGACAACTTTGCTAAAAACATAGAACGGTTAATGGAGGGCAAACCCGCAACTGAATAGATGACCGAGTCTTATCATATCCCTGTTTTACTGCGTCAAAGCATTGATGCTCTTGACATCAGGGAGAACGGCGCCTATGCAGACCTCACCTTTGGAGGAGGCGGACACTCAAGAGCCATTCTCGAGCATCTGGGCAGGAACGGAAAACTCCTAGCATTTGACCAGGACAAAGACACCATGGCAAATATCCCATCTGATTCCCGTCTGCTCTTTGCACAGAGCAATTTCAGATACCTGAAGAACTTTTCAAAATATTACGGAGTACTGCCGCTTGACGGCATACTTGCTGATTTGGGCGTATCGTCGCACCACTTTGATGAATCTGAGAGAGGGTTCTCATTCAGATTTGACGGTCCGCTTGACATGAGGATGAACCAGACGTCAGGCAAAACAGCAAGGGAGGTGGTGAACGGCTTTTCAGAAGCGGAGCTTGCTGATGTGCTTTTCTATTATGGGGAGCTTCAACAGGCAAGGCGCATAGCCTCAGCTATTGTAAAGCAGCGCCAGCAGAAAAGCATCGACACCATTTTTGAACTTGTGCAGGTGGTGGAGCGTTTCTGCGGACATGACAAGAAACGTGATCTGGCAAAGATATTCCAGGCCGTAAGAATAGAGGTGAATGACGAGCTTGAAGCTCTTAAAGACATGCTTAAAAGTACAAGCGAGGTATTGAGAAGTGGCGGCAGGCTTGTAGTTATAACATATCACTCTCTTGAGGACCGTCTTGTAAAGAATTTTATGAAGAGCGGAAACTTTGAGGGGCGCCTGCAGCAGGACTTTTACGGCAACATAACAGCACCGCTAAGGCCTATTGGCAAAGCAGTGGTTCCAGACAGTGAAGAGATAGAGACCAACCCGCGTTCACGTAGCGCGAAACTCAGAATTGCAGAGAAAATATGAGCAAATTTTTCAGTAAATTATCAGAAAACAAAGCATTCAGCCAGTTCAAGTCTGTTACGCTGAAGGACTTTGCAAGCGGAAGAATTTTCCTAAACGAGTTTCTTCTAAGGCAAGGCAAACTGGTATTGCTCATAATTATGCTTATATTCTTTTACATGAACAACCGTATGGTATGTGAGAAGATGCTCCACAAGATAGATGATCTTAACAAGGAGCTCACAACAACCAAATATATGGCTATAATAACGGAGACGGAGCTGCTTCAGGCAGGACGAGAGCAGGAGATTGAGAAGAGAATAGCAGAGAAGGGGCTTAACCTTATAGCGCTTGACATGCCTCCATACATTGTAAAGGATAGTAAGTAATGGCGTTTATTGTTATACTGGCTGTACTGGCTATACTGATTGTTATTATCGCAGTCTTTATAGTGAAAACCGAGGACGTGAAAACTTCAATGCTCCTACGTTTCAGCATAGTATACATTACAATGCTCGGCCTGGCGGTAATGATATGCGCGCAGGTCATTAAACTCCAGACCAGGGAGTATGACAAACTCACACGCCTGCAACGCAAGGAGCAGACCGTACCAGACACAATAAAGGCCAGACGAGGTAATATTCTAAGTGATGACGGCCGCCTTATGGCAAGCTCAATGCCCACATATTTTCTTAACATGGACATGAGAGTGGAGGCGTTCAAGGTGATTGACAAGAAGAACGGCAAGACCTTTTTTGAAAACAACGTGGACTCTCTTGCCATGGCACTTTCAAATAAGTTTAAAGACAAGTCAGCTGCGGAGTACAGCAAGGAGCTAAGGACAGCCTACAGGCAAAAGAAGAGCGAGCACAGACTTGTAAAGAAAACAGTCAAATACACTGATTACCTTGAGATTAAGCAATTCCCGATATTGCGTAGAGGGCAGATACAGGGAGGCTTCACCACTGAGGAGCGTATGATAAGGGTCAACCCGTTCGGCATTCTTGCCAAAAGAACAATTGGTGACATCTACGGCATAATGGAGAAAGGTGGCAAGAGCGGTCTTGAGAAATACTATGACAAAGAGCTGAAGGGTGAGAGCGGACTCAAGATAACCGAAAAGATGGCGGGCAAGAGAACAGACATTATTCTGAAACCAGCCACTGACGGCAAAGACATTGTAACCACCATAAATCTTAAGCTTCAGGAGACAACAGAGAGAGCCCTTATGGCGGAACTGGAGAAGGATCAGGCGGATTTTGGATGTGCGGTGCTCATGGAGGTTAAAACCGGCAGAATAAAGGCAATAGCAAACCTCAAACGCACGCCTTACGGATACAGAGAGGAGACAAACATAGCAGTGGGTTCAGAGATAGATCCAGGCTCCACATTCAAGACAGTATCCTTTTTAGTGGCTTTGGATGACGGGGTTATTGACACCACCACGGTTGTGAACACCGGCAACGGAACATATCAGTTCGCCAACCGTGTTATGAAAGACTGGACCGTAGGCCGCAGACCAGGATTTGGAGTGATAGACGTGCCTACCGTAATGTACCAGTCATCAAATGTGGGCGTGTCAGTACTGATAGACAAATATTACGGCTCTAACCCGCAGAAGTTCCTTGACTTGATACACGCCACCAAGATAGACACTCCGCTGAAACTGGAAATACCAGGACACGCCAGAGTGAAAATCAAGGACACAAGTGACAGAACATGGTCAAAGACCTCACTTCCGTGGATGTCAATAGGTTATGAGGTTGTAGTACCTCCTATTTTCACACTGATGTTCTATAATGCAATAGCAAACGGGGGCCGTATGATGAAGCCCACATTTGCTACTGAGATACGCGGTCCGCTTGACACAGTGAGATATCTGGAACCAGTAGTGGTGAACGAAAAAATATGCAGCCAAGAGGCACTTGGCAAGATGCAGAAGATACTGGAGGGAGTGGTGACCAAGGGAACCGCCAAGGCCGTGAAATCCAGGCTCTTCCCTATAGCAGGCAAGACCGGAACATCACAAATATTTGAGCATGGCAAAAACACAAACGCAGAGGGCAGAACAAGGCATCAGATAACGTTCTGCGGATATTTCCCGGCAGACAACCCTATGTACTCCCTCATAGTTTACATACGTGAGCCAAAGGGGCCTGCATCAGCGGGCGGAATGTGTGGAAGTGTGTTCAGGACCATAGCAGAGAGAGCCTATATCCTTGGCGGCGGCGATGTCCCGTCATGGGCGCGAGACAGTATTGAGGATGCCATTTCAGCAGAGCAGGCGGCGGCACAGGAGATGATTTTGCACAGTATTGATGATGATGTGATACCAGACCTCACAGACCTTACGGCGGCTGAGTCAATATACTTGCTTGAAACACTTGGCATAGAGGTGGAGATACATGGTTCAGGACGTGTCACAGAACAGTCAGTAAAGCCTGGCACAGAGGCTACAGAGGTAAAAAAGATAGTACTTACACTTAAATAAATATTAAATGATACTTGCTCAGCTCATAGAGGAACTTGACGTCAAGAAGGTCTGCGGAACTCTTGACAAGGAGATAAGCGGCGTATGCTTTGATTCACGTAAGGCGGCGCCAGGAGCTCTCTTCACAGCCGTAAAGGGCACAGTAAGTGACGGCAGTGAGTACATTGATGCAGCCATTAAGGCGGGAGCCTCAGCTGTTATATGCTCCGCTATGCCAGCCACACTAAACCCCGATGTCACCTACATTACTGTAGCAGACACATCGGAGGCGCTTGGAGAGGTGGCATCGGCGTACTATGGGCACCCTTCAGAGAGAATGATTGTGGTGGGAGTAACCGGCACAAACGGCAAGACCACCATAGCCACCCTACTCTATAAGCTGTTCAAGAAACTTGGGCACAAGACAGGACTGCTCTCCACCGTGTGCAACATGATAGATGATGAGGAGGTGCCAAGCACACACACCACCCCTGACCCTGTGGAGCTTAACTCTCTCATGGCCAAGATGGTGGAAAGAGGCTGTTCAAGAGTCTTCATGGAGGTAAGCAGCCACGCCATAGACCAGAAACGTATAGCAGGCCTCTGGTTTGACGGAGCCATATTCACAAACCTCACCCGTGACCACCTTGACTATCACAAAACCATGGAGGCTTACCTCAAAGCTAAAAAGAGTTTCTTTGACAACCTGCCTGCCACGGCGTTCGCACTTACAAACATTGATGACCGTAACGGCATGGTGATGTTGCAGAACACCAAGGCTAACAAGTACACCTATAGTGTTACATCACTGGCAGACTTTAAGTGCAAGATTAAGGAGCACAGCTTTGAGGGTATGCTGTTAAGCATAAACAACATAGAGGCGTCACTTGGATTTGTGGGACGTTTTAACGCCTCTAACCTTACAGCGGTTTACGGCGCAGCCTATCTGCTGCAGGTAAAGCCACAGGAGATTATGGTGGCGCTTAGCGCACTCTCACCAGTATCTGGCAGATTCCAGAAGGTGGTTAGCGCTGACGGCAAACTGGCCATTGTGGACTACGCCCACACCCCTGACGCACTTGACAATGTTATAGACACTATAAATGACATACGTCTTGAGAACCCTAAATACGGCAGACTCATTACGGTGGTTGGCTGCGGCGGCAACCGTGACAAAGGCAAACGCCCTGTCATGGCTAAGATAGCAGCACAGAAGAGTGACAACGTAATTCTGACATCTGACAACCCACGCTTTGAGAACCCGTCTGACATTCTCAGTGACATGACTGCAGGACTTGATGAGAAACTGATGAAGAAAGTCATTGTCATAGAGAACCGTGAGCAGGCTATAAAGACAGCCCGCACCATGGCCGCCGCAAATGACATTGTTCTTATTGCAGGCAAGGGCCATGAGACATACCAGGATGTACAAGGGGTGAAGCATCATTTTGATGATCGGGAGATATGGGGAACCGGTAAATCGGTGACGTGTTGATGAACACGAAGTGTGAATAACCAGTAAATCGATTAAACGATTAAACAACATAAAATGCTATACTATTTATTCAGATTCATACATGAAGCGTTCAGCCTGCCAGGCTCAGGACTGTACAGCTATGTGTCATTCCGTGCTCCTCTCACATTTGTAACAGCCATCTTCATATCTATGATTATTGGCAAGCATATCATCAAGTATCTGCAAAAGAAGCAGATAGGTGAGAGCATCCGTGACCTTGGCCTTGAGGGCCAACTAAGCAAGAAGGGCACCCCCACAATGGGCGGCGTGATAATAATCATAGCCATACTGATCCCATGTCTGCTCTTCGGCCGTCTGCGTAACATCTATCTTCTGCTCATGATGCTAACCACCGTATGGTTAGGAGCACTTGGGTTTGCAGATGACTACATCAAAGTGTTCAAGAAGAACAAGGAGGGTATGCCAGGCAAGGTTAAGATAGCAGGTCAGATAGGACTCGGACTTATAGTGGGTCTGACTCTCTTCCTAAGCCCTGAGGCTGTGGTTATTGAGAACCCTAAAGGCCTTACAAAAGCTGACGTGGAGCATGTGGAGCGCTTAGGTGATGACCATGTGTCAAAATCAACCAAGACCACCATCCCGTTTGTTAAGAATAATAACCTTGACTACGCCGATATAGTGGCATTCATGGGTGAGCATAAGCAGACTGCGGCATGGATTCTGTTTGTGATAGTTACAATATTTGTAATAACCGCCACATCAAACGGCGCCAACCTCACTGACGGTCTTGACGGACTGGCGGCGGGTACGTCAAGTATAATTGGGGCGGCACTGGCGGTACTGGCGTATGTGTCAAGTAACCTTGTATTTGCAAACTACCTGAACATAATGTTTGTACCAGGCAGTGACGAGCTTGTGGTCTACGCATCGGCGTTCATGGGGGCTATGGTAGGATTCCTGTGGTTCAACTCATTCCCTGCCCAGGTATTCATGGGTGACACCGGCAGCCTTACAATAGGCGGTATAATAGCTGTGTTCAGCATAATAATACACAAGGAGCTTCTGCTCCCGGTTCTGTGCGGAATATTCCTTGTAGAGGACCTGTCTGTAATGCTACAGGTTTCATATTTCAAATATACAAAGAAAAAATATGGTGAGGGCAGACGTATTCTGCTCATGTCACCACTCCATCACCACTTCCAGAAAAAAGGCATACATGAGGCCAAGATTGTAACCCGCTTCTGGATTGTGGGAATAGCACTTGCAGTATTCACAATTCTAACTCTGAAAATCAGATGACAAACAAAAAAATTGTAGTATTAGGCGGTGGCGAGAGCGGCTCAGGAGCTGCAGTACTTGCCAAAGTGAAAGGATTTGACGTATTCCTGTCAGATTCAGGAATGATAAAGCCAAATTACAAGGAGCTTCTCAACAAATATGATATTGAGTGGGAGGAGGGAAGCCATACAGAAGAGCGTATACTCAAGGCTGATGAGATAATAAAGAGCCCTGGCATACCAGAGAAGGCTCCGCTTATTCAGAAGCTGCGTGCACTTGGCACGCCCGTGATATCTGAGATAGAGTTTGCCGGCCGCTATAACAAGGCCAAGACTGTCTGCATTACCGGTAGTAACGGTAAGACAACAACCACCATGCTTACATATCACATTCTGCAGAAGGCAGGGCTTAATGTGGGTCTGGCAGGTAACGTGGGTAAGAGTTTCGCCTTGCAAGTGGCTGAAAATGATTATGATTATTATGTTATAGAGCTGAGCAGTTTCCAACTTGACGGCATGTATGACTTCAAAGCCGATATCGCCGTGCTGCTTAATATAACACCTGACCATCTGGACCGCTATGAGTATAAGTTCCAGAACTACATAGACGCCAAGATGCGTATAACTCAGAACCAGACAAAGGATGACGTATTCATCTACTGGAACGACGATGAAAACATCCGCCGCAGCCTTTCAGGCATAGTGAGCGAGGCGCGCAAGGCTCCTTTCTCTCTGAAGAAAAGCAGCGATACAAAGGCCTACATAGAGGCTGACAAACTCACAATCCAACGTGATGACAGTTTCTTCAGCATTAGCGTGAGTGACCTCTCTTTGAAGGGCACGCATAACATCTATAACTCAATGGCAGCTGCCCTTTCTGCGTCAGCTCTCTATATAAAGAATGATGACATACGTGCGTCACTTCAAGATTTTGAGGGTGTGGAGCACAGGCTGGAGCCGGTGGCAAAGGTAAAGGGCGTGCTTTATGTAAATGACTCTAAGGCTACTAACGTAAATTCATGCTGGTATGCCCTTGAGAGCATGAAGACACCTGTTGTTCTCATACTTGGCGGTACAGATAAAGGTAATGACTACTCTGAGATTCTACCGCTTGTAGAGAAGAAGGTGCGTTCACTGGTGTTCATGGGCAAGGACAATTCCAAGCTGGAGAAGTTCTTTGCGGGTGTGAAGCCTTATGTTAGCGTAAGCTCTATGGAGGATGCAATACAGGAGTGCTACAAGGCGGCTGAGAGCGGTGACACCGTACTGCTTTCACCATGCTGTGCAAGTTTTGACCTATTCAAGAACTATGAGGACAGAGGCCGTCTTTTCAAAGAGGCCGTAAGGAACCTGTAAAATAGATGAGAGACTTTCTTAAAAGCGTATTCAAGGGTAATCCGGCGTTATGGGCGGTAATCTTTATACTGATTACCATATCGGTGGTGCTTATGTTCAGTGCTATAAGCTCTGTGGCATATAAGTACACCAACTACCTGGACCCGTTCTACGGCCACGTCAAGCACCTGGTGTTTGGTGTGACCGCCATGCTCATTATGAGCAGAATACCCTACCGCATTTTAAGAAGGATATATGTGGTGCTGCTCCCTATTACGGTGATAGTGCTTTTCATAACGCCATACATAGGTGTTACGCTTAACGGCGGTACAAGAGCCATACGTATAGCCGGATTTGACGTCCAGCCGCAGGAGTTTGCAAAACTGTTCGTGATAATGTTTCTGGCTGACATACTCTCAGTCTATCAGCAGAACAGCACACGCACTGACATAAGCGAGGATGAGAGAAAGGCCAATGAGAAGACCTATTTCTGGGCTATTCTGGGAGTGGTGGCGGTAACAATACTGCCTATCGCCGTGCAGAACTTCTCCACCGCCATTATGATAGCTCTGCTCACATTCATTATGATGATAGTGGGCCGTGTGAACTGGAGACGAATGGCAGTACTTACAGGCACAACACTGGGTGTGGGCATACTGGTTATAGTCATACTGGTCAACCTACCGCAGTCTGTCAATGAAAAGCTGCCAGGGCACATGTCATCAATAAAAGGGCGTATTGAGAGGGCCATGGATGATATAAGGACACCTGATGACAAGAAGGTATATAAAATCACTGATGAGAACCGCCAGCCGATGCATGCAAAAATAGCAATTGCAAACGGACGTATTCCGTCAGGACCTGGCAACAGTATCCAGAGGGACTATCTGCCGCTGGCATTCTCTGATTTCATATTCGCAATACTGATTGAAGAGTCCGGCTGGTTCGGGATAATACTCACCATGCTGTCATACCTTTCAATACTGTTTATTGCCGGCACAATACTATACAAGAGTGAGAAGATATATCCGTCACTGCTGGCAATAGGCCTTTGCACCATGATAGTGATGCAGGCCATGATAAGCATGTGTGTGGCTGTGGGACTGGGGCCTGTAACAGGACAGCCTCTCCCGCTCATAAGCCGAGGCGGCTCCTCAATACTGATGACCTGCATAATGCTGGGCATAGTTTTGAGCATAAGCAGAAGCATATACATACAGCGCGAAGCCAAAAAAGAGGATACAAACAGTGAATCGATGAATCGGACAACTGGTGAAACGATTAAACGATTAAACGATTAAACGAAAATAATATGAAACCAAGATTTATTATCAGCGGAGGTGGTACTGGCGGGCATATATTTCCCGCAGTGAGCATTGCCGGAGCCCTCAAACAGATGGTTCCCGATTCAGAAATCCTATTTGTAGGAGCTGAAGGAAGAATGGAGATGGAGAAAGTACCCGCAGCAGGCTACAAGATAGTGGGTCTGCCTATACAGGGGCTTTACAGAAGCCTTACGCTTAAAAATCTTAAGGTGCTTCATAATGCCTTTAAAAGCATACGTCTCTCTAAGAAAATAATCACAGACTTCAACCCCGATGCTGTGATTGGTGTGGGCGGATACGCCAGCGGCCCTGTGCTTTGGCAGGCTCAGAACATGGGCATCCCCACCCTGCTTCAGGAGCAGAACTCCTATGCAGGCGTAACAAACAAACTGCTTAGCAAAAGGTGCCAGCGTATATGCGTGGCGTATGACGGCATGGAAAGATTCTTCCCTGCTGACAAAATAATTCTTACCGGTAACCCAGTACGCTCCAACCTGCTTGTTAATGATGAGAATCAGAAGGAACTGGGCTATCAGGAGTTTAATCTTGACCCAAATAAGAAGACTCTGCTTGTAATAGGCGGCAGCCTTGGCGCCAGAACCATAAACCATAGTATTCTGGCCGGCCTCAAAGAGATTACCACCACATACAAAAACAAGGTTCAGGTGATATGGCAGACAGGCAAGATATACATAGAAAAGATACGTGAGCAGACCAAAGGCTATGACCTGAGCAATGTTATAATAACAGACTTTGTATCAAGAATGGACCTGGCATACGCCATAGCAGACCTTGTAATATCACGCTCTGGCGCAAGCTCCATATCAGAGCTCTGCCTGCTGGGCAAGCCATGTATACTGGTACCGTCACCAAACGTGGCAGAGGACCATCAGACTAAAAACGCACTGGCCCTCTCAAATGAGGACGCAGCAGTGCTAATAACAGACAAAGATGCGCCTGAGCAGCTTACAAAAGAGGCTCTTAAGCTGATTAACAGCAAGTACAGACTTGAGACGCTGCATAAGAACATTCTCAAGCTTGCCAAGCCAAACGCCACAAGAGACATTGCGCTCCAGGTGCTTGACCTAATAGGCTACAAGGGTGAGATTGTACAGGAGCCGCAGCCGCAGAAAGTAACAAAGAAGGAGCGTAAAAACTACTACTTCCTTGGCATTGGCGGTATAGGAATGAGCGCACTGGCCCGCTGGTTCAACAAGATGGGACATCGCGTGGCAGGTTATGACCTCACCAAGACACCGCTCACAGAAGCGCTTGAGGCTGAGGGTATTAACATTCACTATAAGGATAGCGTAAGCCTTATACCAGTAAAGTTCATGGATCCTGAGAAGACCACTATAATCTACACCCCTGCAATACCTAATGACATGGGTGAGTTTAAGTTCTTCCGCAGCGGCAAGTTCACAATATACAAACGCTCTGAGGTGCTAGGCGTGCTCACTGAGGACAAGGATTCTCTATGTGTGGCAGGCAGTCACGGCAAGACCACCACATCCACCATGATAGCCCACATTCTGCACTCATCCGGAGCAGGTGTTAGCGCATTCCTTGGCGGCATATCAAAGAACTTTAACAGTAATCTGGTGGTTGACACTAAAAGTAACACAGTGGTGGCGGAGGCAGATGAATATGACCGTTCGTTCCTGCGCCTGAAGCCATACATGGCAGTGGTGACCGCCACAGACGCAGACCATCTTGACATCTACGGAACCAAGGAGGAGATGCTTAAGGCCTACTCACAGTTCACTCACCTTATACGTGAGGACGGTGTGCTCCTTTACAAGAAAGGCATTGAGCTCACACCAGACACAGTAGAGGGCGTGAAATGCCACACCTACTCCATGACAGATGAGAGCGCAGACTATCACGCCGCTAACATTCAGGTGGAGGACGGCACTATAAAATTTGACTTCATAGGTCCCGATGTCAAGATTGAGAACGTGACATTAGGCGTACCAGTAATGGTTAACGTGGAGAACGCTGTGGCAGCTATGGCAATAGCACACCTTAACGGCGTAACAGATGACAAAATACGCAGCGCGGTGGCCTCATTCCAAGGCACAAAGCGCAGGTTTGACATAAGGGTTAAAAACAGCAAAGTCATATACATAGATGACTACGCACACCATCCTGAAGAGATAAGCGCCACGCTTGGCAGCATAAAACGTCTGTACCCAGGCAAAAAGATATGTTGCGCATTCCAGCCGCACCTCTACAGCCGAACCCGTGATTTTGCCGCCGAGTTTGCAGAGAGCCTCTCCGCCGCAGACCATGTCATACTGCTTGACATCTACCCTGCTCGTGAGAAACCGCTGCCAGGGGTGACATCGGAGATAATCTATAAGAAGCTCAAGAGGGGGCACAAAACCCTTTGCAAGAAAGAGCAGCTTACTGAGGCTATAAAGAACATAGAATATGACATACTGGTTACAATGGGAGCCGGTAACATAGACGCATACACAGACACAATAGCGGAGTATCTTAAGTGAATAACACGGTAAAGAAAATATTAAGGATAACTGGCATTGTCCTGATAGTCACGGCACTATCAGGATATGTGGTATTTGCTACGGTGGTTACAAGGACATATCACCATGACAAGATGTGTGACAACGTGGTTGTGAATATTCTTGACTTTGACAAATACAAGTTCCTCAATGAGGCTACAGTCTACAAGGCTCTTAAAAACGCGGGGCTCAATCCTGTGGGAAAGAATGTGACGCGCTCCATGACAGACCGTATAGAGAAGTGTGTGACATCTATAAACGTGGTTCGCACTGCTATATGCTATGTGTCTACAAACGGCGATGTGGTGATAAACCTAACCCAGCGAGACCCTGTGTACCGTGTAATAACGCCTAAAAAGACCTACTATGTTGACATCGACCGTAAGACAATGCCAGTGGCCAAGACATTCTCCACCCTGCTACCGCTTGTAACAGGATACATTACAGAGGATATGGCTACAGGTCCGGTCTATGACTTTGTAACAGATCTCTATTCTCGTAACTTCTGGAAGAACCACATAGGTCAGGTGAACTTCACAGCTGACGGCGATATAGAACTTATAACCAAGATAGGAGCCGGCAAGATAGTAATAAATGACCTCAGCACCTATAAGACCAAGCTAAAACAGGCTGAGGAGTGGTACGCACAGTACCCAAAACAGGCATGGAGCAACAAGTACAGTGTAGTGGACTTAAGATATAAAAATATTATTTACTGCAAGAAAGGAGGTAACAAATGAATGAATTTAACGTAGCGGCAATAGATCTTGGCAGTTTCAAGATAACAGGCGCAGTGGCTAAAAAGAGTGATGAAGGCATTGAGTTACTTGCAGTAGAAGAGGAACCCACCTCTGGCGGCATAATTAAAGGGCGCATAAAAGACACTGACGCCATTGTGCTGCAGATGAACCGCATACTGAAAAAACTGTGCAACGTAACAGGAATAAAGGCCATAACAAGCTGTTATGTGGTATGGCAGAACCATTTAGATGACACAGAAGCAGCCAAGATTCTTGAGAAGAAGATGAAAACCACAAAACTCATATTCCCCTCAGTTAGCAGCATAGGCATGATAGCACAGACCTTCATCCCGTCAGATGAGAGGGAGACAGGCTGTATAGCCATTGACTTTGGAGATACCGCCACATCCTACACGTACATTGAGAATCAGGCCACAAAGATTGAGAAGGTGATTCCTGGAGGCAGCAGCAACATAACTAAGGACCTGATGAGCATATTCAATTATGACTTCAAACTTGCAGAGACCCTGAAACTGAAATTAGGCAAAGCCATTTATCAGAATGAGCCGGACCGATATATACAGCTTAGCAAGGATCCGAACAACAGAATCCGTCATAGCGAGCTGTCAGGATATATATCCCAGAGGGTTGATGATATATTCAAATATGTACTGGCTCCGCTGCAGAAGAACCATTGGAACTCAAACCGCAGCCGCATAATCTATATAACTGGAGGCGGCTCTGCACTGCAACAGATGGAGAAATACCTGAACACACACTCAGGTCTCACATCCAAGACATTAAAGCCTCGTGACACCGCCTTCAGCGGTGATGATGCGGCAAAGTTGCTCAACCCAAAATACACAGCTCTTGCAGCCCTTATCCTAAGCGCAGACAAACGCTGTGATGAGGTGATAGAGAAGCAGGGATTTTTTACCAGGGGATTAAAGAAGTTTATAAACAAAGGCACCAACACCACAAAGAACATATTTGAGGTGCCAGATGAAGAGAAATTTTAAAAACTTATAAATATGTTAAATTACGCATTACCAACAGAAATCAATCAGATTATTAAAGTGATAGGTGTAGGTGGAGGCGGAAGCAACGCTGTAAACCACATGTATCAGGAGGGAATACATAATGTATCATTTGCTGTATGCAATGCAGACATTCAAGACCTTAGCTGTTCTCCTGTGCCAGTCAAACTGCAAATAGGAGAGAAACTTACTGGCGGTCTTGGCTGCGGCGCCACCCCTGAGACAGGCCGTAATGCAGCGCTTGAGAGTGAAGACGCCATACGTGAGCTCCTGGATGACGGCACCAAAATGGTGTTCATAACAGCCGGAATGGGCGGTGGCACAGGCACTGGAGCAGCACCTGTTGTGGCACGCATAGCCAAAGAGATGGGACTGCTAACCATAGGCATAGTAACCATCCCATTCAAACTGGAGCTTGGCAGCCGCATACGCAAGGCGGTGGAGGGCGTTACAGAGATGAGCAAGTATGTAGACGCACTTCTTATAATCAACAATGAGAAACTTATAGACCTCTACCCTGATATGACCCTTGACGCTGCATTCTACAAAGCAGATGAGGTGCTTTCAGAATCAGCCAAAGGCATAGCTGAGATGATTACAAAGAGGGGCGAAATAATAAACGTGGACTTTGCAGACGTAAACAAGATACTGAAGGATAGCGGCGTAGCCATAATGAACAGCGGTATGGCTGAGGGTGAGAACCGTGTAAAAGCCGCCATTGAGGAGGCTCTCTCCACCCCGCTTCTCAAGAACAAAGACATAAAGCAGGCCACCCGCATCCTCATGTACGTCTACACATCGCCGGAGCATAAACTCACCATGAAAGAGATGGGAGAGATATCACGCTTTGTAAGTGACATAAACAAGGATAGCGAAGAGGAGATGATATGGGGCGGCACATACGATGAGAATCTTGAGAAGTCAATAAAGATAACCATCATAGCCACAGGATTCAGCACTGAGAACATATCAGAGATTACTGACACTGGCACCATCTACAACACCTACTACGGAGAAAACGCCGTAAAACAACATACTGAGGAGACTGCCAGAAGAAAGGAGATGGAGGCTGAGGCGCAAGCAGGCCAAAGTGAGCCTGTACAACCTGCAGCAGAACAGGTCAGTGAAAAGGAAGAGGATGAAATAGAGGTTGTTGAATTTGAAGATTGGGCTAACACCAGCGATGACAACTACGGTGACTTTGACACACCTCCTTCACTCAGAAAGAAATAAGGCGGCAGGAATTACTTCTGAGCCTTAACGTACAGAATAGCGCCTACACAGGCAAACACAACACTCGGTAGCCATATCGCAAGCGCAGGATTAACACCGGCTTGCGATGTGAGTATTGAGGAGAGCAATGTACAAAGTATGTACACCACACTCAAAGCAAGGCCTATGAACATGTGAAGGCCTGTTCCACCCCTAACCTTCCTTGAGGCCACGCACACCCCTATGAAAGCAAGCAGAAACGAGCCGAACGGCCCTGCAAAACGCTTGTGGAACTCCAGTTTATAGTTATTAAGACCGGCACGTCCACGCTCCTCCTGATGTTGTATAAAGTCTCTTAATTGAGGGTTTGTAAGCCTTTCAAAGTGGTTCTTGGCAATAACGAACTCTGATGGGTGCATATCAATGTTAAGCTGCATTGTATCACCCTTGGTTGATATCTCACGCATACCCACAAACTCACGTTGCAGATACTTTCTCACAGTCCATGTATTAACAGAGTCAAACTTTGCAACCCTGGCCGTAAGGCGGCTTTTTAGCACCTTGGCTGAGTCAAAACGGTCAAGAGAGAACATATAGCCAATGCTGTCATTAAGGTCATAACGCTCCATGTAGACTATCTCCCCTGGTGCAGTCATAAGCTGCACGTTATGCAGAACATGGAACGGAGGTGTATGGTCCACATGCACTGACTCAAAATTGAGTCTCTGGTCATTCCCAGGCGGAATAACCCATCCGCCTATATAGAACGTAAACAGGGCTATAACAGCCGCAGAAATCATGTAAGGCTTTATTATACGGGCAAAAGATATGCCACCTGCCAGCATTGCTATAATCTCTGAATGAAACGCAAGCTTTGAGGTAATGAATATCACAGAGATGAAAGTAAAAAGCGGACTGAAAAGATTTGCATAGTATGGCACAAAGTGGATGTAGTAGTCCATCACAACCTCTGAGAAAGTAAGGTTCTCATTGTAGAAGTCATCCATCTTCTCTGTTATGTCAATTACAATGGCTATACTTATAATCATAAGGAGTGAGAGCAGATAGGCCCCCAGAACCTTTTTGATTATGTATATATCCAGCTTCTTGAGCATATAACACTATCTTGTGAGCAGAATCTTAACGGCGATACCCACATCAGATGTAGTGGTTGGGTATGATGTTGTAATAACCGGTTTACGTATCTGCAGGTCATAGTAGAGACGGAAGTTTATACGCTCACTGAACACGTAATCAGCAGCAAACTTGAGGGCTGCCACCAAATCACCTGCTGTGGACTGTGACTGCACCAGCTCAATCTTACGGATAATGGTCTGAGTGTTCTTCAAAGAGAGATCAGCGCGCAGGTTAAGGTCATTCTTCACCTTCTTGTCACGGTTCTTCTGCTTAATGGTGAATGACAGGTCAGCAAACTTATAGCCTATACCCACCACATATTCATTATTCCAAGACTCCACTATCTGGTTACTTGCAAGGTTCAAGCCCAGAGAACGGCCCTTGCGCCACTCCGCTTTTAGTTGGAGAGAGTTCTTCAAATTGACATCCAAACCTATAAGCGGGCTGAACTGCTCTGTTATGGTTACTGAGCCTATTGTGTAGCGGCTTGAAGGAGCAAGGCCTCCTGTCATTACATCCTTAACGTAACCAAAGTCATCACCGTCAACCGCCACGTATGACTGGTCAGCTGTAAACGAGCCAATCTGGTACTTACAGTTATATGCATGAGTAATATTTATGCTTCTGAAATGTTCCTTAACCCAAGGTATCCTGGTAAGACCGTCAAATGAGACTTGCCAGTTTGGCAGGAATGTCCAGAACTTAGGTATCATGTCAAGTGACACTCCGTCTACACCGCGGCCGCCGTATGCTGCAATAAACGCAGGCACAAGCACATCATCAGTATTAAGACCGTATGGTGTATTTGGATTGTACTTACCAGCAAGCCTTTGCTGTATGACGCTACGGTATGCAAGGAACTTGTCAAAGAGCTCTGAGTTCAACGCACCATCTCTCTTCATGGCGGCAAACGCGGTTCCTATAGCCACATAACTCATGGAGAAGTTACCACCCATTGATGTTATAAGAGCATCATTTTGGAACTGAACCTCACGGTTGTTAACATACTGGCGGTCCACTGCCACGTTGATTCTGAAGCCACCTATAGGCTCCACAAGCGCAGTGGCCTTGAATGATTCCGTATGAGCCATAGTGGCGGCGTTATAAACAGCCCCATTTGTAACAAGCCAGCCCTTGTCAAGAGCGCGCTTCAGCATATCAGCGTTCTGTGCTCCGAATACAAAGTCCCATCCAGGAGCCAGCTCTCCGTTATATGAACTCAAACCTAGGAACGCAACTCCAGGCTTGAAGCCAGGAAGCACAGTTCCGTCAGACTGAGTATAGTTGAATGTCACATTACGCACCATCATACCCACACGGGCAGTGATATCAAGAGGCACGTTCTCACTCTCATCTGTGGCCACATTAAGCGTTATCTCGCCATCCTGTTTTGCTTTGATGCGTATTGTGTTATTATCCACAACCTTGTACTTCAAGTTAACAGGAACACCGTCTATGGTGCCATGCACTTTAAGGCGGGAGTTATTAAGTCTGTGGTTTACTGTTACATATTCACCCTTTACAAGCTTAACCTTCTGGCTGAAATTACGAGGCTTACGGTTAGTCTTCTTCTGCTGGCTCTTGCCACCGTACTTACGGTTCACCTCCTTTGCGTAGGCAGACTTGTTATATAGTGTCTCAAAGTTAATCTTACCGTCAACACCCCATGTACCCTTGCTGTTGGCTGTATTGGCAATAACATCATTACCGTACGCCCATGTGTATACACCATCATACTTCATGTTACCAGAGAGCCAGTTCAGGAAGTTTATCTTATTGAACGGTATGGCCCACGATGCGGTGAATCGCTGGTCATAGTTCATAGGACTGCCAAGATGCGCCAGACTGCTACGTACAGAATCCTTCCAAGCCTGATACTCGTCAGGATAGAGCACGCTGTTCACACCACCCTCATTCTCCTTTATACGCGATGAATTGTTAGTGGTGAGCGTGAGTCTTATGTTCTTGGTTATATCCCATGCTATGTCAAAGCTGTTGTTCCAGAGGAAATCCTTCTTGAAGGTAGGGTCAAGAGACCTGTAATCATTGTTAAAGTCCCTAACCTGCTGTTCATAGTAGTTTCTGGTAAAGTTTGTCCTATAGGCAAAACGCTTAGGAGCATAGTTAATGCCGAAATCAGATATCCAGCGCCAGTTCTTGTTATTTCTAAGCTTGTCAATCTTTCCGAAAGGCTCCCATGGTTTAGGATTCCAAGAGAACTCATACTGGCCGTACACATTGCAATACTGCTCATAGTTACGCACAGTGTTAGGGTCACGCGATGTGGTTTCAGAGTATGAACCGCCTATGGTTATATTGGCAGGGTCCCAAGGACGTGGGCCCTTCTTGCTTGTGTAGCCCACACGTATGTTAGGCAGGCTCAAGCTCTTGTTTGTATGCACGGTCTGAGCCAGACGCAGAATAGAGTCACGCATTGCGCGGTCTTCTGTGGTTCTGAGAGCGTCTCTAAGCAGAATATCCTTATCAAGCGGATTGTACTTAGGGTTCATTATCTCATTTGAATATGAGAACTTGATAGGGAACACTACATTAGCTTTCTCAGGGAAGAGCTTGCCCAAATCAATTCCAGCATTGATATTGTACTGATAGTAATCCTCCTGGCGACGTTCTGAGATCTTCTGCTCTATCTGTCCGAAACCTATTGTCTCCACCCTGCCAGCAGCACTAAATGTTATGAAGTCAGCAATGGCGATATCCAAGTTAGCAAGAGCCGCAACACCGCCTCTCTGGTCAAAGTTTGTGAGCAGGAGTTCATCAACCCAAATCTCCGCAGACTGTATCAGACGGGAGTTGTTACGCACACCTATCATGATGACCTGAACCTCGCCGAGGCTTGGGTTACCCTTTACAGCCACACGGTTCATAGGTTTCTCCGGGTCAACACTGGCATATTCAGTAAGGTTTGTCACTGAAGTTGAAGAGCTGCCCTTCTCACGGTTACGCTGCTTCTTAAGATCTGTGAAGAGTGACAGCGGGAAGTCAAACTTATTGTTATCTGGCCATACAGCCTTACGGTCTGCCTGATTATTGTTAGAGTAGACGCCTGGAGCTGTAATGTCAAGTGGGATCTCATACTCATAATAGTTGTTATGGTAATCAGAACCCACACGGATGAAAATGCTCACATCCTTATCCTCAAGCAACGTTTCATCACGCATAGCCTCTGCGTGCACAAACATCTGCAGACGGCCGTATTGACGCATATCATATCCGCCAAGTTTCTTATAGACTGCACGAGCATCCTTAGGATAGAGATTACGCACATTGATAGCCATAGACTGCTCATTCTCCTGACGTACCTGCTGCTGGCTTGGGTCTATAACACGTGTAACACCAGGAGGCAGCACGTAGTTTACAGGCACTTTGGAAGCGTTCTCCTCAATGCTCACTGCGCTAGACTCTATGGAGGCTGACGGGTAATAGTAATCTTGGTCAAGTGGCTTGGTGTATGTACGCCATTCACCTTTAACAAGCTCCATGGTTGCAAAACGCAGGTGGGTCTCCTCCTCAAAGTCTGTAAGGTACAAACGCATGAAACGTATTGACTTGAAGCTCCTCATGCCACCCACTGACTTGTAGGCGTCAGGGTCTCTTAGAGGCACCTTGAACTGATACCACTTAATGGTAGTCTTATTACCGTTTTTGAGTGTAACTGTTGATGTCACTACATCAGCTATGTAGTTCTGACCCACAACCATCTCATCAGGACGGAGAGGTATCTGATACTCAAAATACTTCTCACTGTCAGTCATGGTATTATCAAGGTTTATATCCTCAACATCGGGGTTATTGGTAGCCGATGTTGTATACTCCTCACCACCTTGAACCACCGGAGAGTTACCCTCTGTACCATTATAACGCTTGTAACGGTTCAGAATTGAAGTCTCTGCTGCGTCATAGTCTGCACCCCTGAAATGGTGGAAATTATCACCTGCAGGGTCATTCAGAGGGGAGAACGGATCTTTAAGATTCTTATCAAGAGCGTCAGGGTCAAGTTTGGTCCTATATGAGTCCATGAACTCCTTATACTTTCCAAACTCCTTCTCCTCTGCAGTGGAAAGACCGTTAAGACCAACATCCTGCACCGCACGCGCGGCTGTGTTTGAATCAAATGTGTAGGTTATTGACTGCTTATTTGAAACCTTACCCCACTCAGTATAAGAGACCTGAGATGCCGGTCCGTCACTCGTAAGACCATTCTCGTATGATTTACGGCCGTCTTTAAGAATATCCTCTGATATATTTCCTAAGTCTATATAGAGATTACCGCCCTTCATGGTACCGTCATTGTAAACAAACGGATCCATAAGCCAGAACTCAAGGTATTCTATATTATTAGTTTCAAAGTCTGTAGTCTCCAACTTACGCATAATACCGCCCCACTTTGATTTAGGGTCAATAAGGTTACCCTTGCTGTCAAAGTTTGGAGCAAATATATTGTAAGGACCACGCTCTACAGGATAGTACGAGAGGTCAAGGGTCTGTATGTAGGAAGACTGTCCGTACACGAGCTCCTTGTTAGGGAATATCTCCTGCTCCGCAATCTCACGCACAAAGTGGTTTGACAGCTGTTCCTTGTCAGTACGTAAGTGCGCAGGCGTGGCGGCGGTGCTACGTGTGAACATATTGTCAATGTAGTACCATGCAAGCAGCGCACGGTTCTTGCCGTACTCTATATTATTACCAAGCAGTGACTCCGTAAACCTTGAAGGGGTGGATGCCAGTTTCCAGTTAGATGCGTAACGCACATCAAATCCTATTTTGGTGGACTCAAAGTCATCCACGTAGACCTTGCCGTTAGCGCCACGCGCGGTGCCCGGAATCATGTGAGCAAACTCAGCATTAAAGGCAATGGTTGAAGGCTGCTTCAGGTTAAGTATAGGAATCTTGTTAAATGCGTCTGTTATACTCTGGAACTGATTACGATATGATGCGTTAAGCCCCCAGATGGTGTTAGCCACAGGGTCATCTCCGTAAGAAGACTTCTCCGTGAGAGGTTTCTCACTAAGGTACATTATGGTACCACCTATATTGAAGTGGTCATTAAAGGCGTAGTTAAGGTGAGTACCTATGAGTGACTTACGCTTCATGTTGAACATTGACTGGCTCTCAAGCGTAACACTAACAGGTGTGCCCAGTTCAATAATATCCTGATTGAGAATATTAACCACACCCATCATATAGTCTACAGTGTAATCCACATTCTCTGTGAGGGTACGTCCGCCTGCGGTCACCTTAACAGACCCCTTTGGAATGTTCATGGCGTTCAGCCTAATCTCTGAGCCGGACGATGCGCGGTACTCTCCGCTCATGTAGAACTTATTCTTTTCAGCCAGCTCCTGCGCCACCACCAAAGTGGAGTCATAAAGTTCCTGGAAACAATACTTCTTAACCAGTTCCGGGTCATTGCCTAACTTCTTGGCCAGATAACTACCGAAAGGCTCCAGTGCAGGGAATATGATTTTACCGTTCTGCGGCAGAATTGTGAACCCTTCCACAAAGTCAAACATACCGTCTCCGTTTGGAGCCACCTGGTTATGAGTGTCCAAATTATCAAGGTTCAGGACTCTGATAAGAGGTGTACGAGCCACAGGTCCTTCATCAAGGTAACGCAGATCTATACCAGTGGAGTCATTACGGTACATAACGTTCAGTGAGAACTTGTCTCGCTGTACCTGATATGCCCCGAGAGAGTAGATGTTCTTCATCATAAGTTTCCATGTTGGAAGCTCAGGAGAAGACTCTATAGTCTTTAACATTTTGAGAGCGAGAGGCTTCACATGGTCTGTACCCTTGGAAAGTTCACCCACCGTGTATACAACACCCTTGTATGTATACTGGAATGCCACAGCAAGCACCTCGTCATTATTAAGTGCGGTTTTCAATGAGATGTAACCCAATGTTTTGTTAAGGGTATACTCACTTGACTCCAATTTCCTTGCGCCCTCAAGTTTAGCGTAATCCACACCTGACTCCATTGCAAAACCAGTCAGATAGGAGTCCACGCTGTATATGTCAGGCAGACCGCCCACACTGCGCACCACATCATTGAATAGGTTATTGGCGTCATTGTCAGGAGCCGGCTTGCCGGTAGGGTTAAAACCTGGATTGTAAATATTCTCCTTCTCATTCTCACCCAAATCCACAAACGCCACAATGTTGGTTACGTTATTGAAGTTTACAGAGTTCTTATTTGTAACCCACACCTCAATCTCACCAATAGTCACCCCCGATGTTATATTAGGCAGCGTAGAGACCCATTCATCATAATGGCTACGGAAAAAGTGAGTAAGGAAGTAGTGGCGGTTCTCATCGTATGCATCAGCACGCAGTTCATACTTGGAGGTCTGCGCACCGCTTGTGCTAACAGTCTTACCGTCACTCTCCTGCTGAGAGATAACGGCGTCAATGGTAAGTTTGCCAAACTGAAGCTGGGTTTTGAAACCAAAGAGGCTTGTATTACCAGTTATAAGGCTACCAGAGAGAGGCATACTCACATTACCAGCCTCCAGATTTTTTATTATATCATCCTCCTTACCCTCATACTTCACCTTCACAAGAGACTGGTCATAGTCAAATGTGGCCTCAGTGTTATAGTTAAGTCCGAACTTCAACTTGTCACCCACAGAACCGTCAACACTTAACTGAATCTTCTCATCAAAGTCAAATGTAGGCGCAGGCTTTTGAGAGCGCTCACTGAGTGAAGGATCCTTCAATCTCTTAAAGTTAAGTCCGAAATCCAACTCTGCAGAACCCTGTAGTTTAATCTGAATGCCACCAGGTCCAAACACACGGTCCGCCTTGCCAATGTTGAACTTCATATCAGTGATGGAGAACTTGTTCTTCTTGGACTTCTCCTCTGCTGTACGGTTCTTATAGTATTCACGCATTGACTGCTGAGCCATATAGTCAGCATACTCATTGCTCTGCAGATAGAACGGGACATCAAGGTTCTCATCCCCCACACGGGTGTTATAGTAGTAGTTACCTGTGGCAGGATCATAACTTACATCAGTGCTGATATTCTCAGGCTGCCCAAGGTCAGTAGAACTCTTGGCGTTTAGATCTCCAGGATTCTGAGGATATACTGGAGCCGGGCGATAATGACTTGCGGAGTCTTGTCTTGCAGCTGCAGCAGGATTGGCCTCCTGGGCGTATGCCGTAAGACCAGCTGTCAGCATTAAAGCCGAAGCAAAGAATATACGTAAGTAAGTTATGTAAAGTCTCTCCATTTTGCTAATTACATCATTTTCAGAGCCTGCTTAATAATCTGCTCCACGCTGGCCGCAGGGTTCTCCTCTGTAATTTTCTGAACAGCCTTGCGTACCTGAGGAACCGCGAAACCAAGCATCTGCAAGGCTTGGATGGCCTCATCCGCATCAACACTGGCTGCAGCGGTCTGACTCTTGATATCTTGCCCGCTAACACTCACAGCACCAACCTTATCCTTCAAGTCCACAATAATGCGCTGTGCAGTTTTAAGCCCTATACCCTTAACTCCTTTTAGGATACGTTCATTACCAGTTAACACCGCATCACGCAGCTCTGCAGTGCTCACAGATGAGAGTATCATTCTGGCAGTACCTGCACCAACACCAGACACAGAAACAAGAAGCATAAACATCTGCCTCTCCTCCTTGGTGGCAAAACCATAAAGCGTGTAGGCGTCTTCCCTAATGGCTTCATACACATACAGTTTCACACTCTGCCTGCCGTTAAGGGCTGAGTATGTGCCGAGTGATATGTTTACCGCAAAACCCACACCTGCAGTCTCCACAACCGCCATGGTAGGGTTTAGCTCTGTTAATGTTCCTGAAATGTATTCTATCATATCTGTAAACGCCAACTGAAATAAGGGTGCAAAGTTATAAAAAAGCACTAAATAATAACGTTATCACACCTATTATATTGCAAAAGACGCATAAAAAAAGATTGAATGCGACCGCATTCAATCTTTTTAATCAAAATTTTATGAAATTAGAAAAGGTATCTCACACTGAGACAGAACGCTCCGGCATAAAGTCCTGACACATAATATCCCACTTTTGTATCTTCATACACAGGACGTACAAACAATGGTGCAAAAACAGGACGCCAGTCAAAAGCCAGCTGCAGCGGAAACCAGAAATTATATTCCACACCTATACGGCTGGCAACACCCACAAAGCCGGAATCATAACCGTCATTGTAGTACTTGCTCAGCGCATCGCCACCCC
Organism: uncultured Bacteroidales bacterium; assembly: GCA_900316125.1. Taxonomy (GTDB): domain Bacteria; phylum Bacteroidota; class Bacteroidia; order Bacteroidales; family Paludibacteraceae; genus Enterocola. The sequence goes on from ONBO01000002.1 coordinate 33,204, forward strand.
TAAGGTAACCAGCGCCAAGACCTACGCCTGCATACCAGTTCCACTCGCCCTTGTTTTTCCACTGTCTTATTGGGAATATCCAATCGTATGTAGCTACGGCCTCCACACCTACAAGCCATGGTTTTTTACCAGTACTGTAAATCAAAGGATAAACATTAGGCACGCATACGTCATAAACCAGACCTGCGTCTATTGTCACCATATTATCAGTTCCAATTCCATGCTGGTATGAAACCTCAGCAGTGGAACCTACACGGCCACCCACAGCCCTTGGCTGGGCAAAAGCACAAACACCAAGCGCTAAAGCCACAAAAATTATTGATAACCTCTTCATAATTTTCAACTAAAACAAGTATCTTACAGAAAAGCAAAATGCTCCAGAGTAAAGACCTGAAACGTAGTATTTTGCACCAGTGCTGTTAAAGATTGGGCCTATTACAGGACGCCAGTCAAATCCCAGCTGGAGTGGGAACCAGAAGTTGTACTCCGCACCTATACGACCAGCGACACCTACATATCCAAGATTAGATCCGCCGTATGCGCCGTAAACAATGTATCTGTAATATCCAGCACCAAGACCTACGCCTGCGAACCAATCCCAAGAGCCCTTGCCTCTCCAAGACTTAATATTAAAAATCCAGTCATGTGTAGCAACAGCCTCCACACCATATATGGCATCAACCGGACCACCATAATAGTAGTAGCCGTAACCACCATATCCAGCACGGAAATATGTAGGGAATATGTCATACACAAAACCAAAATCAATAGTGACCATGTTCTTACCCACATAGTGCTGGTAAGAAGCCTCAACAGCAGAGCCCACACGACCACCAATGGCTCTTGGCTGAGCATACGCACATACGCCAAGTGCAAGAGCTGCAATAAAAAGTACAAGTTTCTTCATAACTTTAAAATTGACGTGTTGATGAACGAAGTGAATAAAATTGAAAGTTGAAAATTGAAAATTAATTAACTTTCAACTTTCAACTTCCAACTTTGAACTATTTATTTAGAATTTATATCTAACGCCAAGACAGATAGCACCTGCGTAAAGACCGCCTAAATTAAATCCAACGCCGCCATCACCATAGAAAGAAGGACCTATAACAGGACGCCAGTCAACAGAGAGCTGGAGTGGGAACCAGAAGTCATACTCCACACCAATACGACCGGCTGCGCCAACACTCATTCCAAGAGCAGGAAGAGAAGGCCAGTACCATGCCAGACCAGCACCAACACCCATATACCAGTGCCACTCACCTTTTTTGCTCCAAGGAAATGCAGTGTTGAAAGGATCAATCCAGTCATATGTAACGGCTGCCTCAAGACCAGCGTAACCAACAATACCAAAGTCTAAGCTCAACATGTTCTGACCTAGACTGTGCTCGTAAGACACCTCAGTACCAAAACCCTGACGAATACCGATAGCACGTGGCTGTGCGTAAGCAGATGCAATAGCAGCAACTGCAAGAGTAACAAGTAGTAATAGTTTCTTTTTCATAATGTAAAAATTTTTATCCGCGCAAAGTTAAGTATTTTTACGCAATGAGTAATGCGACCATGAAAAAAATTAACATTTGAAACACAGTTTTAACATTCCACGATGTAAATTTTATGCACATGAATGAAAATTGTAAGATATTTGCAATATTTACGTATAAATTACGTATCTTTGCAGCCAAACTCTAACAAACACAAAAAAGAATTATGAAAAAGATTTTTACTATTATCGCCGTAGCTCTTATGGCATTAGCTCTTTCTTCTTGCAAGAAGGGCGTTTCAGGCATTGATGCCTCTAAACTTGACAACACAGTAGAAAAATGCTGGCACTGCACATGCAAAGCCACTGCTTATGGTATCACTGCTACATCAGAATCATATGCTTGGGGAACTGAGAGAGCAGTTGTTTTGACACTGCAGGAGTCAGAGAAGTATTCAAGCGGTCATGCTAAGTGGACATACGAAGCTGCACCAAAGTACAAGGATTACGATACTTGCCTCGATGCTAACGCAGCAGTTGAGTAAATCAATCCTTTATTCTAAAAAAAGCGGCTGTTTTGCCGCTTTTTTTTTATCTTTACCACATGAAATTCATAGGAGCACACGTAAGTGCAGGCGGTGGCGTGGAAAACGCACCGCTTAACGCCCATGCCATAGGAGCCACGGCGTTTGCGCTTTTCACAAAGAACCAGAGACAGTGGTTTGCGCCAGAGCTTACGGCGCAGAGTATTGAACTGTTCAAAGCCAGATGCGCTGAGTTTGGCTACACTCCGGCACAGATACTGGCGCATGACAGCTATCTTATAAACCTTGGGCATCCTGATAATGAGCAGATTGAAAAATCTCGTGAATCATTCATAGGAGAGATTCGCCGCTGCATGGCGTTAGGGCTTGACCGCCTGAACTTCCACCCAGGAAGCCACCTGAAGGAGATATCGGAGGCGGAGTGTATAAAAAGAATCTCAGAATCCATCAATATAGCCCTTGACAAGACAGAGGGCGTGACAGCTGTAATAGAGAACACAGCCGGTCAGGGTAGCAATATAGGCTACAGATGGGAGCATATTGCAGAAATAATTGAGGGTGTGGAGGATAAGAGCCGCGTGGGCTTCTGCATTGACACATGCCATGCCTTTGCCGCCGGATATGACCTGCGTCCAGGTGCCACACAGCAGGCTGACCTGTTTGCCACAGCTGCAGGCTATGACGCCATTATGGCTGATGCTGACCGCATTATAGGCCTGAAATATCTACGTGGAATGCACCTCAACGATGCTAAGAAAGGTGTGGGAAGCCGTGTGGACCGTCATGAAAGCCTGGGGCAGGGAGAAATAGGAATAGAGACTTTCAAAGCCATTATTCAAGACCCGCGCACAGATAATATTCCACTCATTCTTGAAACACCCAACGAGGAGATTTGGGCGGAAGAAATTCAGACTCTTAAGCAGTTGATAATGGAGAATTGAGAGTTAACTGTCAACTCTCAACTGTCAACTCTCAACTATTTGATTATTCCGTCCATATTCTTGCGCTGTAGCACAAAATTGGAGCCGAGGTACTTCTGCTTAACCACAGGGTTAACAGCAAGTTCCTCTGCAGTGCCTTGGAACATGATTCTACCCTCAAAAAGCATGTAGGCACGGTCTGTAATACTCAGTGTCTCATGCACATTGTGGTCAGTAATAAGAATACCTATATTCTTGAATTTCAGCTTAAATACAATATTCTGAATATCCTCCACCGCTATAGGGTCAACGCCCGCAAACGGTTCGTCAAGCATAATGAACTTAGGTTCAATAGCAAGGCAGCGTGCTATCTCACAACGGCGACGCTCACCGCCTGAGAGCTGGTCTCCTAGGCTTTTGCGCACCTTCTGCAGGTGAAACTCCTCTATAAGAGACTCTAACTTCTCCCTCTGATACTGCTTAGGGAAGTTAGTCATTTCAAGAACCCCCATTATGTTATCCTCCACACTAAGATGGCGGAATACAGAGGCCTCCTGAGCCAGATAACCTATGCCGGCACGGGCGCGCTTATACACAGGAAACTTTGAAATGTCAAGATCATCAAGATATATCTTGCCTGCGTTTGGTTTCACCAGTCCGGTGGTCATATAGAAGGTTGTGGTCTTACCTGCACCGTTAGGGCCGAGCAAACCCACAATCTCACCTTGCGTTACTTGTATAGAAACATCATTCACCACAGTACGCTTCCCGTACTGCTTGTAAAGATGCTCCGTTCGTAATATTAATTTACTATCACTCATATCCAATTCCTCATATTGTCACTCTGAACAACTTTCAACTCTCAATTATCAACTTTCAACTAAATAAACTCCTCTCCATTCTCCATCAGAGAAACATCATTAACAAACTGACGTATACGCTGCTCCTCTTCCATACGGCATATAAGAAGAGCGTTGTCCGAATCCACAACTACATAGTTTTCAAGTCCCTGAACCACCGCAATCTTACCCTTTGGCACCACTACAATATTTCCTTTACTGTCATAGCAGAGTGACTTACCCTTGGGTTTTGCGTTATTATCCTCATCTTTAGGCAGTACATCATGCAGAGAACCCCATGTACCAAGATCTGACCATCCAAAATCTCCAAAAAGCACATGTGTATTTGTTGCATGCTCCATGACACCGTAGTCTATTGATATCTTCTGGCATGAAGGGAAATACTCATCTATGAAAGCCTGTTCTGAATCAGTACCCATAAATGCATGTCCCATCTCAAACTTGGCAAACGTGTCAGGCAGGAACTTACGGAATGCATTACGTATGGTCTTAACGCTCCAGAAGAACATTCCCGAGTTCCAGTAGAACTCACCGCTCTCCATAAACACCTTGGCAAGCTCAGCATTAGGCTTTTCAGTAAAGGTTTTGACTTTTCTGATACCATTCTCCACCTCCTGACCGGCCTGAATATAACCGTAACCAGTCTCAGGGCGTGAAGGTGTGATACCCAATGTCAATATGGCATCATGATTAGTTACAAAATCAAGCCCCTTTGCAGCGGCCTCAACAAACTCATCCTCCTTAGTTATAAGATGGTCTGACGGAACCACCACCATAACCCCGTTCTTATTTGCGGCATATACTCTTGCGGCTGCGTATGCAATACAAGGTGCTGTGTTACGGCGTGCAGGCTCCAGCAATACCTGACGTGCAGTAACCAAAGGCAGCTGCTCAAGCACCATATCGCGGTAGGTTTTGTTAGTCACTATCAGGATATTCTCCTTAGGCACCAGCTTTATCATACGGTCATACGTCATCTGAAGGAGAGAACGTCCCGTGCCTAAGAAATCAAGAAACTGTTTGGGCCTGGAGTTTCTGCTGTACGGCCAAAAGCGGGCTCCAACTCCGCCGGCCATTATCACGCAGTAGTTATTGTTTGTTGTCATCAGGGGTCAAAAAACGTTTGTAATTGAAAGTACAAAAGTAACACTTTGTGTTTGGATGTGCAAATAAAATTGCTATCTGAAGTTAACGGTAACTTTAAGACCAGCCTCCCAGAACCCGAGCGAACTTACTGAGTTGGTTACAGAAAGTACATCTACAGTGGCTGCAGGCGCCTTTGGATTCTCTCCTATGCAGTGCACATACACCATGCTGTTCACACTGTTACGGCTAAAGGCGTTATACACGCAGTAGTCAAAATATACGCCTACCCCGATGCCAGGACCGTTCTTGATTTTAATTTCATAGCCAACATCGCCGCCGGCAAAGAGCTGGAACTTAGGAGTATTCCATGAGCCGCTTGATTTTACAGTATAATCATCTACGCGGCCTGTAAAGGGCTCATCCACAAGCGTTACTCCGTACTTGGCGTAATATGCCGTAATGTGTATGTCATCAGCAGTCTGGTTGTACATTCCTGCAAGCGGGAAAGCCATTCTAACACCAGCATTAAAATAGAGGCCGTTAAACAGGAAGGAGAACATGGCGGGTATCTGCAACTGCACTTGCGATACTTGAGCCTTAACGTTCTCAGCTGTCACGGTATAGTCAAGGCGGTCACCTTCAGTATCATATGCGCTATACTGGTCTTTTATAGAGCCGCTAATATTAGCCGAGCAATAGCCAAGACTAAGCCCTGTTCTAAAGCCTAAAAACGGGTATCTTACGTGACTGCGGTCAAAATAGTACGTGTATTCAGCATCAAGCCTTGCTGCAAAGCCCATGGAGCCTTTAATGCCGGCATCGGGAGTTGATATTGAAGACACACCGCCTCTCGCCCCTACTCCAAACTGGTGCATGGCCTGATTGAACCTTGATGCGGCGTGAGCGCAAATCACACTCAGAAGCAGCATTGCGCCAAGCGTCACTCTCTTTACTATTTGACTCCTAATTATCAACGTTTCTTTACTATATACTTGAACGTCTCCTTACCCTTTGATGTCCACACAACCACAATGTATGTGCCTGCATTTTGCTCTGCGTTGAACATCGCCGTGGCCTCTCCATTAGTACGGAAACTGCGATACAGACGTCCTGTAACATCATACACATAGACCTCAGCCACCTCCTGCGGCAAGTCTCTAACCTCTATCTCCTGCTGAGGATATGCTATAGTAGGGCTGACCGCCATAGCACGCTTTGTACTTCCTTTAGGGGCATAGTGGAACACCACAGTACGCATAAGTCCGTTACAGCCCACCTCTGAGGTCTGCCACGGCAGGTCTATGAGGGCGTAGTAGTCTCCTGTGCTATTCAGGTTGCTGTTTATGGTGTAATAGTAGCCAGTGCCCACTTTCTCATCGTCGCGCTCTCCGCTATCCAGATTGTCCATCTCACCAACCACTCTGTACCACTCCACTATGTTCTCATTCAGGTTGTAGCCCATATCCTTTATGGCATTGGCGTTCAGCATCAGGAGCCAGTCATACTTTGCCACTGCCGGAGCGTTAGCGCACTCCGGGGTGTTATCGGCGGTCTGGTGCACCGGTATAGCCGTATAAGTTGCAGTATAATCCTTAGCACCTCTTACCACCTCGATGTCAGAATCCCAACCTTTGAATGTATAGGTGTATTTAGCCGTTTCCTGCTTAGTTGGGGTCTCTCCAGTGTATGCTGGAGTTGAGCCGTAAGCAAGTTCTTCACTTTGAAGTTCTGCACCATCTTCATTTAGGAAACGTACCGTGTACTTATTTGTTGTACTACTGAACTGTGCGGTATAGGTTTGTGCACCAACTACACTTGTGATTTCCGGACTCCAGCCTGAGAAAGTATAGGTAAACTCAGCATCAGCAGGCTTCCATGGGGTTATGCTTGTATAGACTGGAGTCTGACCATACTCCACTGGAGTGATTTGCAGCTCAAAACCATCATAGTTCACAAAGGCAATGGGATACTTGTTAACAGTAGAGGTATAAGTTGCAGTGTAATCCTTTGCTCCAGTAACCTCCACTATCTCAGAGTCCCAACCACTAAACATATAGGTATATTGAGCGGTAGCCTGCTTGGTTGGAGTTGCGCCAGCGTATACAGGAATTGTACCATAGGCAAGTTCTTCACTTTGAAGTTCTGCCCCATCTTCATTTAGGAAACGTACTGTGTACTTATTAGTTGTACTACTGAACTGAGCGGCATAGGTCTGAGCAGATGTTACACTTGTGATTTCTGGAGACCATCCAGTAAATATGTATGTATGTTCAGCATCCGCAGGTTTCTCTGGGGTTTCGCCAGTATAACTTGGAGTCTGACCATACTCTACATCACTACTCTGCAACTCCTCACCATTGTAATTCTCAAAGGTTATGAGATACTTGTTTGTAGTTGACGTATAAGTAGCAGTATAATCCTTTGTTCCAGTAACTTCTGCAATCTCAGAATCCCAGCCTTTGAATGTATATGTGTATTGTGCCGTAGCATCCTTGGTTGGTGTCTCTCCAGTGTATGCCGGGGTTGTACCATACTCAAGTTCTTCACTTTGAAGCTCAGTACCATCATCATTGAGGAAGCGTACCACATACTTGTTTGTGGTAGGTGTGTAAGTTGCAGTATAGTCTTTTGCTCCTGTAACCGCCTCTATATCACTATCCCAACCATTGAATGTGTAGGTATATTGTGCCGTAGCATCCTTGGTCGGAGTCTCACCAGTGTATGCAGGGGTTGCACTGTAATCAAGCTCATCACTCTGAAGTTCAGTTCCGTCATCATTGAGGAAGCGCACTGTGTACTTGTTTGTGGTTGGTGTATAAATTGCAGTGTAATCCTTAGCACCAGTAACTTCCGCTATTTCACTATCCCATCCTGCAAAGGTATAGGTATATTGTGCCGTAGCATCCTTGGTTGGAGTCTCACCAGTGTATTCAGGAGTTGCACCATAATCAAGTTCCTCACTTTGAAGCTCTGTACCATCATCATTTAGGAAGCGTACAGTGTACTTGTTTGTGGTTGGTGTATAAGTTGCTGTGTAATCCTTAGCACCTGTAACGTCTGCTATCTCACTATCCCAACCTGCAAATGTATAAGTATACTGTGCAGTAGCATCCTTAGTCGGAGTCTCTCCTGTGTAAGCAGGAGTTGCACCATAGGCAAGTTCCTCACTCTGAAGCTCTGTGCCGTCCTCGTTCAGGAAGCGCACCACGTACTTGTTCACTTCATTATCATACTGGGCGGTGTAAGTTGCAGCCCCTGTAACCATAACCACCTCTGGCGACCAGCCACTAAAGACGTATGAGTATTGTGCAGTTGCCTGCTTGACTGGGATGTTTCCCTCGTAAACTGGGATTGAGCCATACTCCACCTCTGTGCTTTGCAATTCTGTACCATCATAATTTACAAACTTGATTTCAAACTTTTCAGCCTCTCTAACACAACGCACTGTGTAAATATGCGATTTCGCCGATGTGTAGCCAACATTTCCCACAATAACTAACGCATCACCATCCACGTTCATATAATCAGCAAAGGTATTGCTTTTAGCAGACGCAGTAGTAAACTTAGCGTAAGTACCTATGCCATATATAGTTTTTCCAACGCCCCTATCTACAGGAAGTAGTGAGAATCCGTATGTATCCAGGCCATTACCTTTATTTGTATTAGGGGCCCACCCCGATGTTGCTTTCAGGTGCTTAGCGGCAGTTCCTTCACCCTTACCGTCCGTATTCTCTATGTAATCAATCAATTGCAACCATTCTGCATCAGATGGAACATGGTATCCATTAGGGCATATACCTTGGCGTGGACTATTAAACTCCCTTGTCTGAGCCCTTGATTCACCCTCTGACAATCCAAGCGCAGCCGCCCAATTGTACAACAGACCTAAGTAATCCCATTGCTCATCTGTGAAAGTATTGTTCGGTGAAATTGTAACATTAGCTCCTTCAGTGAAACAACCAGTATAATACGGTGCGTAGATTGCTGACGAAGATGTAGAAAAGGACTGTCCTGCCTTTTCACTCTCGGTGTCATACTTGTTGCAGCGCATATTCTCTGCAAGCCATAGCTGAGAGCCAATCTTGACTACATTATACTTATTTCCACAAATATCAGTTACAATTTCAATGGAATGGCTGTTCTCCGGCGGATCAGAAGACTTAACTAATCTACTGAATTGAGCAGTACAGGTTTGGCCAGCTGTAACAGTTGTGATTTCTGGGATCCAACCTTCAAATGTGTACGTAAAGTCCTTATCCGCTGGTTTCTCTGGGGTTGCCCCTGTGTAAGTTGGCGTTTGACCATACTCCACTTCAACACTCTGCAACTCTTCTCCATTATAATTCTTAAATACTATAGTATACTTATTCACGGTGCTGGTGTAGGTTGCTGTGTAATCTTTTGCACCTGTAACCTCTGCTATCTCACTATCCCAACCCGCAAAGGTGTAAGTATATTGAGCCGTAGCATCCTTGGTTGGAGTCTCTCCAGTATATGCAGGAGTTGCTCCATACTCAAGCTCTTCACTTTGCAGTTCTGTACCATCTTCGTTCAGGAACCTGATAATGTATGTATTTGTTGTGTTTCTGTACTGTGCTGTATAGGTTTGAGCCGCTATTACTGTTGTGATTTCCGGACTCCAACCATTAAACACATAGGTATTTTCAGCATCTGATGGTTTCTCTGGCGTTTCACCAGTGTAGTTTGGTGTCTGGCCGTACTCTACTTCATCACTCTGCAACTCTTCTCCGTCATAGTTCTCAAAAGTTATGAGATACTTGTTTGTAGTTGGTGTGTAGGTTGCTGTGTAATCTTTTGCTCCAGTAACAGCCTCTATATCACTATCCCAACCATTGAACGTGTAAGTATATTGAGCCGTAGCATCCTTGGTTGGAGTCTCTCCAGTATATGCAGGAGTTGCTCCGTAATCAAGCTCTTCACTCTGCAATTCAGTACCGTCCTCATTCAGGAACCTTACCACGTACTTGTTAGTGGTTGGTGTGTAGGTTGCAGTGTAATCCTTAGCACCAGTTACTTCTGCCATATCACTATCCCAACCTGCAAAAGTATATGTATACTGAGCCGTAGCATCCTTGGTTGGAGTCTCACCAGTGTATTCAGGAGTTGCGCCATATTCAAGTTCTTCACTTTGCAGTTCTGTACCATCATAATTCAGGAAGCGCACTGTGTACTTGTTAGTAGTAGGAGTATATGTTGCAGTGTAATCCTTAGCACCAGTAACCTCTGCTATCTCAGAATCCCAACCTGCAAAAGTATAGGTATACTGTGCAGTTGCATCCTTAGTTGGGGTTTCACCTGTGTATGCCGGGGTTGCACCATACTCAAGCTCTTCACTCTGCAATTCAGTACCATCTTCATTCAAGAACCTTACCACGTACTTGTTAGTGGTTGGAGTATAGGTTGCTGTATAGTCTTTTGTTCCTGTAACCTCTGCTATCTCAGAATCCCAACCTGCAAATGTATAAGTATATTGAGCCGTAGCATCCTTAGTTGGAGTCTCTCCTGTATATGCAGGAGTTGCACCATATTCAAGTTCCTCACTTTGCAGTTCCGTACCGTCCTCATTCAGGAACCTGATAATGTATGTGTTTGTTGTGTTTCTGAACTGTGCAGTATAGGTTTGAGCCGCTATTACTGTTGTGATTTCCGGACTCCAACCATTAAACACATAGGTATTTTCAGCATCTGCTGGTTTCTCTGGCGTTTCACCAGTGTAGTTTGGTGTCTGGCCGTACTCTACTTCATCACTCTGCAACTCTTCTCCGTCATAGTTCTCAAAGGTTATGAGATACTTGTTAGTAGTAGGAGTATAGGTTGCTGTATAGTCTTTTGCGCCAGTAACCGCTGTAATCTCAGAATCCCAGCCCTTGAAGGTGTAGGTGTATTGTGCGGTGGCTGGCTTGGTCGGGGTTTCTCCTGTGTAAGCAGGGGTTGCACCGTAGGCAAGCTCCTCACTCTGAAGCTCTGTGCCATCATCGTTCAAGAACCTGATAAGGTACTTGTTAGTTGTGTTGCGGAACTGGGCTGTATAGATTTGAGCTTTTGTTACTGATGTGAGTTCTGGAGACCAGCCTGTGAATACGTAAGTATTCTCTGCATCTGCTGGCTTCTCTGGAGCCTCACCTGTGTAGGCTGGGGTTTGACCGTACTCCAATTCTCCGCTCTGGAGTTCTTCTCCGTCATAGTTCTCAAAAGTTATGAGATACTTGTTTGTAGTTTGTGCGTAGGTTGCTGTGTAATCTTTTGCTCCTGTAACTACCTCGATGTCACTATCCCAACCATTGAACGTGTAAGTATATTGAGCCGTAGCATCCTTAGTTGGAGTCTCACCTGTGTATGCTGGAGTTACACCATACTCAAGTTCCTCACTCTGAAGTTCAGTTCCGTCATCATTGAGGAATCGTACCACATACTTGTTTGTGGTAGGTGTGTAGGTTGCTGTGTAGTCCTTAGCGCCAGTTACAGCCACTATATCATTATTCCAGCCCGCAAAGGTGTAGGTATATTGTGCCGTAGCATCCTTGGTCGGGGTCTCACCAGTGTATGCAGGAGTTGCGCCATAATCAAGTTCAGAGCTTTGCAGCTCTGTGCCGTCATCATTCAGGAAGCGCACCACGTACTTGTTCACCTCATTATCATATTGGGCGGTATATGTTGCAGCCTCTGTTACAACAGCCACCTCTGGAGACCAGCCGCTGAAGGTGTAGGTATATTGAGCATCAGCATCCCGTACAGGCGTATCACCTTTGTATTCAGGCAGTGAGCCATACTCCACTTCTGTGCTTTGCAGTTCTGTACCATCATAATTTACAAACTTTATTTCAAACTTTTCTGGGTTCTTTACACAGCGCACACACAATGCAGTGCTTTTGCTTTTTATTTCATTGGCGCCAAACATAAAGTTATCACCACCGTGATACACTTGCACTGTGCTAACAGTAGCGTCTGATATGGCATCTGATGTCCACCATTTCCCCCATCCACCCATGCCAGCGGAACTGCCAGAAGCAGCTCTATCTGCTGGCAGAGCGGAGAATCCGTATGTGTCCAAACCGTTTCTATTATTATACCATCCGGTTGTTGTCTTCATATGCTTACCGGCAGTCCCCACACCCTTGCCGTCAGTCAGTTCTATAAAGTCAACCAGTACATGCCACTCATCAGTGGTAGGCAAATGCCAACCGTTAGGACATATTCCCTGCCTGCGGTTCTCAAAAGAAGTGGTTTGAGCCACAGCCTCTGTGCCAGAGGCAAAGCCAACCGCAGCCGCCCAACTAAAGAAAGTTCCAAGGTACGGAATCTGGCTGGCTAACAATTGACCTTTCCACTGAGTTTCATCATTGCCTGTAGGATACACTTTATAGTACGGGTTATAACTGCTACTGCCAGGAGTCGTTGGAACCGCTGCACCTGGACGTTCACTCTCAGTATCATACTTGGTACAACGTATATTCTCTGCAAGCCACAACTGATTGCCTATTTTCACCACATTATATTTGTTGCCACAAATATCAGTTACAACATCCATAGAGTGTCCATTCTCAGGTGCATCAAGAGGCTTTAATTCTTTCTTAAACTGAGCCTTATAAGTTTTGGAATCAGTAACCGCCTTTATCTCAGAATCCCAATTAGCAAAGGTATAGGTATATTGAGCATCATCAGCCTTTGTTGGGGTTTGGCCTCTGTAAACAGGCATCTGTCCATATTTGAGTTCATCGCTCTGAAGTTCTTTACCACTAGCATCAACAAATTTTATAACAAAGTCCTCATCTGCTCTTACACAACGTACGGAACGTCCAATGTACTTCTTGTTGTTATCATGCATTATGCGCTGATAGCCCTGGTAGAGATACATACTACGTCCATTCAAATCACTACCTGGCGTAGATGTCCAGAAATCAGTATCAGCATCAACATTGTGGATATCTGAACCCTTTGCATATCCTGTAGGCAAAGCAGAGAAGCCGTATATATCATCACCGTTATTATTCATCCAACCAGTAGTGGTTTTAAGATGCCCACCTGCAGTCTGGGTGCCGTAACCCTCTGTAACTTGAATAAACGTCTCCAAGGCTTTCCATTCTTCATAACTTGGCAGATGCCAGCCGTTAGGGCATATTCCCTGCCTGTCTGAGACAAAGTCTGCAGTTTGGGCTTTAGCTGCCGCCTCATTAGCAAGACCTACAGCAGCCGCCCAGTTATACAGGAACCCGAGCATTTGTATCTGCCCAGCTGACAGTCTGGTAGAAGTTACTTTTCTGCCATCTGTATAATACGGATCATATATCCAGTCCTGCGTAACAGCTGCCAGAAGCCTGTAACTAGCACGTTCACTCCGAGTATCATACCTATTACAACGCATATTCTCAGCCATCCAAAGCTGAGACCCTATTCTAACAACATTGTACTTATTTCCGCATATATCCTCCGCCAGACCAATGGAGTGGCTGTTTTCCAGCGCATCAGTAGGTATGACCGTACTATTAAACTGCGCATAGTAAGTTTTTTCACCTGTAACAGACGTAATAGGCGTGTACCATCTTGAGAAAGTGTAGCTACTGCAAAATGCATCCGCTGGTCTGGTTGGTGTTGAGCCAGTGTAGCGTGGCGTAGTGCCATAATCCCATGAGTAGTCTTGCAAAACTGTGCCGTCATAATTTACAAACTTAATGGGGTATGCTCGCTTGATCGGTGAAAACAGAGCGGTGTAAACCTTAGCCTCAGTAACAGTTCCTATGGCAGGGCTCCAGCCACCGAATATGTAGTCGTACTCCGCTGTAGAAGCCTTTGTTGGCGTCGAGCCTGAGTATGTTGGTTTAGTACCATACGCCACGTTTGTGCTTTGAAGTGTAGTACCATCTTCGTTCTTGAACGTTATGGTGTATTTGTTTACTGTTTGATTGAATGTGGGGGTGTATATGGCATCACCCGTTACCTTGGCTATGGCTGGACTCCACGCCTTGAATGTATACGTGTATTGAGCTGTAGGTGCCTTGGTTGGTGTTTTGGAGCAGCTTGGGGTGGAACCATAAGCCACACTTGTGCTTTGCAGGGTACTGCCATCGCCGTTCAGGAACGTTATGGTGTATTTGCGTACAGTGGATGTATATTGAGCTACATATGTAGTGTTAGTAGTTATTGCCTTTATTGTAGGACTCCAGCCATTAAACGTGTAGGTGTATTGAGCATCAGCCAGCCTTGTAGGAGGATTTGGACCTTTATATTGGGGCACCTGATTCCTTCTAATATTTTTTTGAGTATATAAAACAGTTTTTTTATCATAATTCAGGAAAGTGGCTGTAAGCTGCGCAAATGCAGCCCCTGAGAATGTGCACAGCATCACCGTCACTAAGGCAAACCTTAGCGTAATAAGCTTTAATATGTTGATTCTAACTGAATTATGGGGCATTTTAAAACACCTTGGCAATATTACATTCTGTGGCAAAGATATGCATAACACCTTAATTTGACAAATTTATTAGCTTGGATTTTGTTAAATCACTGGTTATTCGTAACTTCGCCACTACTAAAAATGACATTATGAGAGCGAACATAAAACGCGGAGAACTTACGCGAGTGGTTATTGTGGGAGGCGGGCTTGGAGGTCTGAGGCTTGCCATGAGTCTGAAAAAGACCAACTTTCAGGTGGTGCTGATAGACAAGAACAACTACAACCAGTTCCCTCCGCTCATCTATCAGGTGGCATCGGCGGGTCTGGAACCAAGTAACATATCATTCCCGTTCCGCCGTCTGCTTCAAAACAAGAAGAACTTCTATTTCAGAATGGGTACGGTGCTGTCAATAGACAGTGCTGAGAAGGCGGTGCACACCACTTTTGGCGTGGTACACTATGACTATTTAGTGCTGGCGGCAGGAGCTACCACAAACTTTTTTGGCAACAGCAACGTAGAGGCTAACGTTCTGCCAATGAAGACTGTAACAGAATCCATGCGTCTGCGCAACACCATCTTTGAGAACTTGGAACGTGCTGAGATAGAGGATAAGGAGGAGCGCCGCCAGGCATATATGAATGTGGTGGTGGTAGGTGGCGGCCCGTCTGGTGTGGAGATATCTGGCGCACTGGCTGATATGCGTAAGATGGTGGTGCCAAGAGACTATCCTGAACTTGATGCTTCCAAACTGCACATATACCTTGTAGATTCTGGTGACAGGCTTATTAAGGGAATGGCTGAGAAGTCTTCTTCAAGGGCTTTGTATGACCTGCAGTCCATGGGCGTGGATGTGATTCTGAATACACGTGTAACGGACTACAAGAACGGGGTGGTGCAGCTGAGTGACGGACGTGAGATACCTGCTAAAACCGTAGTTTGGGTGAGCGGTATCAAGGCTAACACCATAGAGGGTCTTACACCTGAGAGCCAAGGGCATGCGAACCGTATTGTTACAGACCGCTACTGCGAGGTAAAGGGAATGGAGAATATCTATGCCATAGGAGACTGCAGCATTATGGAGGGTGACCCTGAATACCCAATGGGGCATCCGCAGCTGGCGCAGGTGGCTCTACAGCAGGCAGACCTTGTATCAAAGAATATCAGGCTTTTAGAGAAGGGCGAGCAACCCAAGATGTTCCGCTACAAGAACTTAGGCTGTATGGCCACTATAGGCCGCCGCAAGGCTGTGGTGGAGATAGGCAAGTTCAAGTTTGGCGGTTTCTTTGCATGGATACTTTGGCTTGTGGTTCACATCCGCTCCATCTTGGGCGTCAAGAACAAGGCTTCAGTCTTTGCAAACTGGATGTGGAACTACGTTAACTACACCCAGAGCCTCAGACTGATACTTAAGATTGGAAAATAAACTGCTTCTTCGCCACTGCCTAACTGCTTACGGGTGGTGGCGGTTGTTTTTCAGGCTCTTACCAAATCCTTATACCGCCTTCAAAGAGAAAGCTGCGCTAAATGGTATTCTGCCTTGCTGATTGTAGTAGTGTTCCCAAGCACATTCCTTGTGGCTAAGTACAGAGATTTCTTTTGCGGTATATGAGCCAAGCTGTGCACATACTGTATCAAGAACCTTTAACTCCATGTCGGAAAACACTGATGTATCCGCCTTTTTATCTGAAACAAGCACACTGCCCTCATAATTTCCACATTGACGTAACTCTTGCCTTATGTCTGCGAACTCGCTATATACTCTGTCCCACCTCTCTGGTACGGGGCCAAGCTCAATGGCCTTGTAAACAAGTCCGGTCATTGCACTACCGGTTTCACGATATGACATAAAATCAGCATAGAACAAAAGTTTGTTCATTTTAGTGCACCATACGTTGCTGCATCTTTCAAGTATGTATAAGATAGTGTTTTTTAGTTTGTTTAATGATACCTGAGCATAACCGTTTTCCTCACCACGACCAGTGCAAAAGACCCTTGATGTCTCATACTTTTCCACTTTGTATAACTCGCTATTTGCGATAATGTCACTAACCTTGCCAACAATCTTATCATAATCACTTTCTGATAGTTCTTTTCTTGAACTATTAACCATGTCAAGCATAACCTTAGGATTCATGATGGAGCGTATCATTCGTCCGTTTGAAACGCTTGGCACTTCTCCTTGCTCATACAGACGGTATTGGTTTACGCCAATGCCCAAGATAAGTGACATTTTTGATGCACTGATGCCGTATTTCTTTCTTATTGCTATTATCTCATCAGTGTATGGAATGCCGTATTTTTCTCTGTACTGATTTGTCACTTGTATAAAACCTGCAGTATCGCCTGCATCGTCAGTAAACTGCTCTTTTGTATCTTCGCACAGCCATGCGGTGTGAACATACTTGTATGTCTCACCTCTGAAGTTCCATGTACGCTCTTCATACACTTTCTTCATCTCTTTACCTGTGAATGGACTAATCATATTACCTGGTTTTAAATGGATAAACAAGAGGATGTTCTGCAATATGAAATGATATGCATATTGTTTGGCAGTTAACGCCACCGAGCATGATCTTTATATAAATCTCTCTCTTCTTTACATCTTTTCCAAACACCCACATTTCACCCAGTTTGTTGAGCTCATCTATTACGGGTCCTTGAACGTAATCGTTAACTGTCAGATTTTCAATTATAACCTTTCTGTATGATGGTACAATTTCAAGTTCTTCAAGTGTCTTTTGGTTCTTATTACGGTCATCTCTATAGATAATTCCAAAAACCTTCATCTTTTCATGAAACTGGTTTAGGAATTTTTGCACATCATCTTTTGTAATCATATACCACTTAGAATAACACCGCAAAGTTATGTATTATTTTTGAAATGTCCAAAAATACAACTATAAAGTTGTTTAGAGTGCTATGATAAATATTTGTTTTGTTCAAAAAATCAAGAGTGTTCAAAAATTTTGAACATGCGTATTCCTTTGAACGTTATCATACTCCCTTGTGTACTCCAAAAAGAAGTTGCGGTTAAGAATTAGGGACGTTTTGCTACACTTTTCCCAACGAATATTTGGCTGTTTGCCGCACTTTTTCCAACGAATGTCTACTGCAAAGTTGTCTAAATCTACGAAAATTTCAAATACTTCTATTTCAAATAAAATTATTTCAAATAGTTTTATTTCAAATAAATTTATTACATTTGCAATGTGATAGCAATAACACTGTAGATAATAAGCAAGACACATTGACTATGGAGATACCTTTTATATATGGGAAAATAGCTGACGGAGCTTCATTTACAGACAGGAAACAAGAGACAGAAGCACTTGTAAACAACTTTAGGGGACTAATTAATACGGTTATAATTTCACCACGACGCTGGGGGAAAACGTCTCTTGTAAACAAGGCATTATTAGAACTATCAGAAGACCCGGATTTTATAACAGTAAGCATTGATGTGTTCAATTGTAGAACTGAGGCGGATTTCTACAACACTTTTGCATCTGCTGTACTAAAGGCTGGAGTTTCTAAAATTGAGGAATTTGTGGCATCGGCGAAGAAATATCTTGGAGGCCTTTTGCCTAAAATAACATTGGGAGACGGGATGGGAACCGCCGAATTATCACTTGGTGTGGATTTCAAAGACAAGCAGTTCTCAGTTGATGAGATACTTGATTTGCCGCAAAACATAGCCAAAGAACGGCACAAGAGAGTAGTTGTGTGTATAGATGAGTTTCAAAATATATGTGAATTTGATAATACTCTTGATTTTCAGAAGAAATTACGTTCACACTGGCAGAAACACACATCGGTATGCTATTGTCTGTATGGAAGCAAACGCCACATGCTTTTAGACATCTTTGGCAATTACTCTAACCCATTCTACAAATTTGGAGATATTAAATTTCTTGAAAAAATTGATGAAGAGAACTGGGTAGAGTTCATAACAGAAACTTTTGCACGCACAGGTAAAACCATTTCTGAGGATACAGCGCTTGAACTTGTACTGCTTGTGGATTTGCACCCGTACTATGTACAGCAGCTTGCACAGCAGAGTTGGCTAAGAACTAACGACGTCTGCACGTATGAAATTGTAAAAGATGCATTTGACGGCATTATAGGTCAGCTGAATCTATTGTTCTGCAACTTGATAGACTCCCTTACAGCCAAACAGATTAATTTTATCAATGCTATTAATAATGGAGAAATAAACTTTTCTTCAGAAGCAGTGCTTAAGAGGTACAATTTAGGAACATCAGCCAACATCAAGAATCTTAAAGACAGCTGCCTTAAGAAAGATATCATAGATATTCTTCCCTCTAAGAAGATAGTTCTTCAAGACCCAATATTTGCCTACTGGTTAAAACAACAGAGGTAGCTTATTGGCGGGGTATGTGGGGAGATGGCCTTGTAGAGTAGTGGTATAATGATGTTGCCAAAGGTAGTAAAAATATCTTTATTAAATTGGAAAACAAAAAAAATGTATTACCTTTGCAGCCTGTAAAACCAAGCCACCCGCCCGGATGGCGGAATTGGTAGACGCGCTGGTCTCAAACACCAGTGGATTAACCTCCATACCGGTTCGATCCCGGTTCCGGGCACGAAAAAAGCGGCTGCATAGCCGCTTTTTTCGTCATAATAGATCATACAAACTACCATTCAGATTCAGATTCGTATTCTCAGTGCGTTCTTTATCACTTCAAGTTTGTAGGGTCCGGTACCTATAAGCTCGCCATCTATCTCACAGATAGTCTCTACAGGGGCCTCAATGGTTAACTCCGATGTACGGAAATGGTACATATTGCTCTCCTTGGCCTGCTTTAATGTACCGTCATAGAGGCGGCTCACATTCTTTATCACAGTGAACTTGCTGATGTCACCAAACACAGCCACATCAAAAAGGCCGTCATTGTTCACAGCGTCAGGGGTCTGCATCATTCCGCCGCCTGTGTATTTACCGTTGCCCACGCTTATGGAGAGAACGTTCTCACTTATGCATCCGTCGTCATATTTTACAGTAAATGGTATCTTTTTGCTTGAAATGAGGCACTTTAGCAGGCTGTACAGATATGTCAGCTTGTGACCGCGCTCCTTGGCCGTCATGCTTTTTGTGGCCTTTATTATCTGGGCGTCAAAGCCGAATCCGGCGGAGTTTATAAAATATTTGCGTTTGTGCTCTCCATTCTCATAGTAGTGAATAAGACCTACGTCCTGTATGTGGACATCGCCCGTAATGATATTCTGCAACGCCTCTTCCAGCACAGGACTCTGACCGTAGTAGCGTACACAGTCATTACCTGTTCCGTATGATACGGCGCTAAGCGTAAGTTCGTCATAATCAACCACATTCTGGAGCATAAAACCATTTAGCACTTCACTAATTGTACCGTCGCCGCCAATAGCCACAAAGTGACGGTACCCCTCCTCAATAAATTTTTGCACCTTTTTTGTGGCGTCACCGGCACATGTGGTCATGTAATAGGAGAACTCCCTCTCATTGCGTTTCATTACAATAGCCACATCCTGCCAAACGGTGTCAGTATATCCGCCTGCGGCAGGGTTTATTATGAACATTAGCGTCTCTTTTTTCATAGCTATAAGTGTAGTTTACTCTTTTGCGTGCGCCTCCAGACCGTTTTCTCCCATGTAAATGCTCTCATAGATGCAAGGCATCAGCTCTTTGCCAAACTCGTCCACAAGCCCCCATCCGTCATTGCCTTCTACCGCAAAGTATATTACGCCGCCGTCTGCATAGGCCGGGGATATGGTTTTGTATAAAAAGTCTATGAGTACATTTCCGTATAAGTCAATAAGCGCACATAGGCCGTCCTTTTCACAAATGGCAAAGTACCTGCCGTCAACGCAGATTATCTGAATTGAACTGAACTGAGGCTTCTGGGTCATGGACCAGTTGCCTGTAATCTTGTTTTTTGTAACTAAGCCCCACTTGGGGTTTTTCTTGCCTTTTGCCACTCCAATAGGAGCCTCCTTGTCCACGCATTTAACATCGTCAAACTGGAACCAGAGGAAAAACTTCCCAGCCCATGCCTTGTCACGGGTAAGGTCCGCAATTCCCCATTTCTTGCCAGTCCAGCGCTGAATACAAGCTGCATGACAGTCATAGATGTACATACGTGTCATTATGCTGGCCTCCGGTGTCATAATCCATTTTTGCTGGTTGTCATCCCAGATGGAGTAGTAGCCGTCACTGTTCTTTGTAACGTAGAACCCTCCGTCTCCGTTACCCTCCTGCTTGCTTATCTCCGATGTTATTTGACGCTGGCGGTTGGCGCTAAGTGCGGTAGTGAGCAAATCACCAAGCAGCGATGTGGCGGTTGAAATCAAATAAGCGTTTGTGGATACGGTGGTTCCTGAGTATCCGCTTGGTATGGAAGTGCCGCCGGATTTAGTGGTTGTGCTTACGCTTTTAGTAGCGTACGGGCATGTTGATTTGTGAGGCGTGCCGTTAAGTTTCACTCCGCAATAGGCGCAGACGGGGTCGCTTGCCTTAGGCACGCTGACATCTGTACCTGCTATTTTTTTTAACTGATTGTAGGCAGTCTGTGCTGATACTGAGCCTAATATCGTGAAGAACAATAGAATAAGCGTAATTGTCTTTTTCATAGTGATGGGTGGTTTATAAAATCGTACAAACTTACAAAATTAATCTTAATGTTGGGGCCTCATAATCCAATAATCTGCAATATTGGGTTGGCGTAGCAATTTTAAATAAAATCATTTGAAATAGTTTTATTTGAAATAAAGTTATTAATTTTGGGTCAAATATCACTTCTGGCTAAATGTATCGTGACATCCTGAAAAAATACTGGGGGTATGACTCCTTCCGCTCACTGCAGCAGGAGATAATAGAGTCTGTGGGTAGCGGCAGGGACACTCTTGGGCTTATGCCTACAGGCGGTGGCAA
The DNA here is from genome assembly GCA_900316125.1 of uncultured Bacteroidales bacterium. Taxonomy (GTDB): domain Bacteria; phylum Bacteroidota; class Bacteroidia; order Bacteroidales; family Paludibacteraceae; genus Enterocola. The sequence goes on from ONBO01000002.1 coordinate 54,439, forward strand.
ATCCATAACGTTCCAAGTGCCGGCAATGGCCATGGACGGAATATGCCTTGTGGTCACGCCCCTCATAGCGCTGATGAAAGATCAGGTTGCCAACCTCAAAGCCAGAGGGATAAAGGCAGCCGCCATCTATGCAGGCATGACCTATCAGAGCATGATGGAGACATTCAGCAACTGCATCTACGGGAACTACAAATTTCTATACGTATCGCCTGAAAGGCTTGGCACCAGAATCTTCTTGGAGCAGCTGCCCCACCTGAAGGTGTGCCTTATAGCGGTGGATGAGTCACACTGTATATCACAGTGGGGGTATGACTTTCGCCCCTCATATCTCAAGATAGCGGAGGTGCGCCATCTGCTGCCCGGGGTGCCAGTGCTTGCACTTACAGCCACCGCCACACCCGCCGTGGTTGATGACATACAGGAGAAACTTGAGTTCCGTGAAAAGAATGTGTTCCGCAAGAGTTTCCTACGTCAGAACCTCGCCTACATAGTTCGCAAGACAGAGGACAAGCCTCAGCAGCTGCTAAACATTCTAAAGGCTGTGCCAGGCACAAGCGTGGTGTATGTAAGGAACCGTAAAAAGACGGTGGAGGTGGCAGACACCTTGAAGAAGGCAGGCGTAGCGGCTCATCACTTTCACGCAGGTCTCACAAACGCCAGCAAAGATGAGATACAGGCAGGCTGGAAGAGCGGCAAATACAGAGTCATAGTGGCCACAAACGCATTTGGCATGGGCATTGACAAGGCGGACGTGCGCACAGTAATCCACATTGATATACCAGACAGCCTTGAAGCCTACTTCCAGGAGGCAGGACGTGCCGGCCGCGATGAGAAAAAAGCCTACGCCGTGCTACTCTATGACAATGAGGATATTACAAAGTTAAAGAAACGCATCACGGACACATTCCCGTCCCGTGAAAAGATAACACAAGTCTATAACGCACTTGCAAACTACTTCCAGATAGCGGTAGAGTGCGGAGAAGGCGGCAGCCATGACTTTGACATCATGGAGTTCTGCTCCACATTCAAGTTCTCAATGATGACCGCCCATAATGCGCTCAAGATACTGGAACTGGCAGGTTATATAGAGTACAAGGAGGATGACGAGGCCTACTCACGAGTGATGTTCCTAGGCTACCGTGATGACCTTTACAACACAGACTGCAGCGCCAGTGAGGAGCAGGTCATAAACTATCTGCTGCGTAACTACACCGGCCTCTACTCCAACTATGCCATCATACATGAGGGGGAGATAGCCTTGAAGACAGGCCTTACAGCCACCGATGTAGCCTCTGTGCTAATACAGCTATCTCGCAGGCGCATAATAAATTACATACCGCACAAAGTCACCCCTGTAATCTTCTACACCCGAGACCGTGTGCCAGAGAGGTATCTGGACATTAGCCGTGAAGTTTATGAGGTACGCAAGCAGAAGTTCACAGAGCTCATTGAGTCAATAATCCATTACGCCACCAACACCACCCAGTGCCGCAGCCGCATGCTTCTCAGCTACTTTGGAGAAGATAATGCCAAAGATTGCGGAGTATGTGACGTATGCCTCGCCCGCAAGAAAAATGGAAATATTCCACAAGGAACTGAAGATAAAATATTAACTTTGCTCTCAGAAAACGACAGTATGACCATCGATGCCATCACCGAGGCGCTAAAAATCTCAAAAGATGAGGTCATCAAAGCAATAAGATATTTAAATGATAGTGATAAATTACGTGAAATATCTGTTGCAAAAGTAAGCGTCTCCACCCACGGAGACGTATAGTGGGAGGGACCCATAGGGTCACAGACCCGTATGGGAGGGCCGAAGCCCTTTACAAAAGGGCTGAGCCTTACGTTGTAACAGATATTTCATGTAAGTGAACAATATGGATTTCAAACTTAATATATTAGGAACAGGCGCCGCCGTCCCCGCCCACGGCCGGTTCTCAGCTGCACAAGTTCTGGAGACTCATAACAAGAGTTTCCTCATAGACTGCGCTGACGGCACACAGCACCAGTTTCTGAACTGCAACGTAAAATCCACACGTCTGAGCCACATATTCATATCACATCTGCACGGAGACCACTGTTTTGGCATAATAGCCCTGCTATCAACCTTAGGCATGACAGGTCATACAAACGATATTTACATACACTCTCACCCTGACCTTGAGGCTCTGCTACGACCAATGCTAAACTATTTCTGTTTTGACCTTGACTTTAAGATATATTTTGAACCGTTTGACCCGCTCACAAGCAACATAATATATGAAGACCGCTCCATAACGGTTACTTCCATACCGCTTGTACACTCCATGCCCACCTGTGGTTTTCTGTTCCGTGAAAAAGAGGGCGCCCCGCATTTAAGAAAAGAAATGCTTGACTTCTATAACGTGCCGTTATCCATGTATCCAAGCATAAAAGAGGGAGCGGATTTTGTCACCACCGATGGCCGCATAGTGCCAAACATGCACCTGACCACTCCACCTTCGCCAGCAAAAAGCTACGCCTACTGCTCAGACACACGCTACACAGAGCGTATAATACCAATAATTGAGGGGGTTGACTGCCTTTACCATGAAGCCACATACGCCACTCCTGAACTTGACAAGGCAAAAAAGCACCTCCACTCCACTGCCGCAGAAGCAGCCACCATAGCCCAAAAGGCAGGAGTAAAGCAGCTCATCATAGGCCACTACTCCAAACGCTATGACACCATTGAGCCACTGCTCCGTGAGGCGCAAGCCATATTCCCCGCCACCACCGCCGCGTATGACGGGCTAAAAGTTCGATTCTGACGACCCCCCAAAAGAAAGCTCGTTTTTCGTCCAAATGTGGGTAAAAATATATAGATTTGGACAAAAAACATGTATTTTTCATCCAAATGTGGGTAAAAACATATAGATTTGGACAAAAAAACAACTAAGCATCTTGCACACTCTAAGTAAAATCCATATCTTTGCATTACGTTGCAATTATAAAAACACGATATGGAAAATCTGATAGGCCGAATACACGAACTTGGAGAACTTAAGGAATCATTAGAATCTAAGCGTTCTGAATTTGTTATTCTTTATGGCCGCCGCCGTGTAGGCAAAACATTTTTAGTACGCAAATTCTTCAATGACCAATACACGTTCCACTTTGTGGGAGCGCATGGGAAAAAAACTAAACACCAACTTAAGTATTTTCAGGAAGCGTTACAACGTTACTCAAACAACAACATTCCCACACTAAAAAATTGGCACGAGGCGTTTCTTCAACTTGAGCACTATCTGGAAACATGCAAAGAACAGCGAAAAGTCCTATTCTTTGACGAGATGCCATGGATTGATGCGCAAAAGAGTGATTTTGTGGAGGAGTTAGAGTATTTCTGGGCAAGTTGGGTACAAAATAGGGATGACATTGTTTTTATTGCATGTGGCAGTGCCACCACTTGGATGAAAGAGAAACTGGAAGACAACCAAGGAGGGTTGCATAACCGTATAACACGCCGCATATATTTACGTCCTTTCTATCTGAGTGAGTGCCGCTCGTATCTTAAAGCAAATGGGTTTGACTGGGACGAGTACATGATAATGCAGTCCTACATGATTTTTGGTGGAGTGCCATACTACCTCAGCCTACTAAAAAACAACCTGAGCCTTGTTGAAAATGTGGATTCACTAATCTTCCGCATAGGCGGTAATCTTAGCGATGAATTCAACGAACTATACAACGCACTCTTCAAAAAAGCAGACCGCTACATTAAGATTGTAAAATTTCTTGCAACCAAACGAGAAGGGTTCACAAAGACAGAAATAGCAAATAGCACAGGTTTCTCAGGCGGAGGATTAACAAAGATGCTGGACAATTTGGAACGTTGTGATTTTATAATATCATACGTTCAATTTGGCAATAAAACAAAACAGACGATATATCGTCTGTGTGACTTCTTCACGCTATTCTATCTACGTTATGCCAATAACAACTCTAAAGATGAGCATTATTGGCAGCACCATTTCCAAGACCGCAGCGTTAGCAGCTGGGAAGGATTCTCTTTTGAAGAGCTCTGTCTTAGGCACTTACCACACATTAAACATGGGTTGGGTATTTCAGGCATTGCGACAGAGGCTTCATCGTGGAGATATTTACCACAACAGAAAAACAAAACTGAAAGAGGAGCACAAGTGGATTTGGTCATATCTCGTGCAGATAAAATCATACACTTGTGCGAAATGAAATTTTCCTCTACTTATTACGCCATATCAAAGGATTATGCGGAACGCCTTACGCAACGCAGACTACAATTCATGGAGGCCAACCGCCTTTCTCGTGGTGCTGTAATAACATTTATCACACCTTATGGACTGCAACAAGGCATCAACACCTCTCTCGTTCACTCATCTCTAACATCAAGCCATTTATTTGCAGAGATATTGGAATAAATTACTTGATTCTGCGTAATTCGGTAATTCTATCGTAAATGCAGATTAGGAGCCCAACGATTCCAATGGCGTAGCCGGCATTGCAAGCCCAACATCCACAGTAGAGAATCTTCATCATGCAGAAGTAAGAGAAGAAGCAGAGTAACAACAATAATAATTTTAGAGCCCAAACAAAATACTTCATGGTTTAGTTGGCGCAATTAATTGGTTTGCAATTATATTGTGTGATTAGAATTTTTGCTCCCTTAGGAGTTAATACAAGGCTTTTCCCAGCATGTTTTTCTGGAATTTTATAGCATGCGGCTTGCAGTTTAAGGTCTTGTGTTTTTCTGTGGTCTTCATTCCATGAATTATTCTCCACAAATAACAAACCTGCTTTTTTGCAATCTTTTAAATCAACATTGGCAGTAAATGACCATACAGAATCATTTATTTGTGTCATTGGAATGAACGTCTCATTGTATTCTTTAGGTACGTTCCACATCCAAACATACATGTTTTTCCACTCTGATGCGGTAATTGTCAACTTAATATTTTGTTTCTGTCCCCATAAAAGTATGGAACACAATAATGCGAGCGATAAAATCAGAAGCTTTTTCATATAAGTATTTAGTATGTGCTGATTCCCATCATAAACAACCTTTATATCTTGCAAAGATAGTGAATTTTATTTATAATGAATGAGTATTTACCCACAAACAGCGGACAAAATAGTCCGATTTTATTGATTTGTATTGAATAAAGTTGTACCTTTGCCGTTTAAATAGCACCAAATTAAAATTTAATGCTTTAACCAATAGCACACTCAATGAGTATCCGTTGCGTACAAAACAAATAACATTTTCAAATACATAAACCTATGTCATTTATAGCAGATAAGATTGTAATGGACGGTCTCACTTTTGATGACGTCCTGTTGATTCCAGCCTATTCAGAGGTACTTCCAAGAAACGTCAACCTCACCACCAAGTTCTCACGTAACATTGAACTGAAGACCCCTATCGTGTCAGCAGCCATGGACACAGTTACAGAGGCTAAGATGGCTATTGCCATTGCACGTGAAGGTGGCATCGGCGTAATACACAAAAACATGCCTATAGCAGAGCAGGCGCGTCAGGTACACATGGTAAAGCGTGCTGAGAACGGTATGATATACGATCCTGTTACAATACGTCAAGGCAAGACCGTGGCTGACGCTCTCAAGCTTATGAATGAGTTCCACATCGGCGGCATTCCTGTGGTTGATGAGAACATGATGCTTGTGGGTATTGTCACTAACCGTGACCTCCGTTTTGAGCGCAACATGAAGAAACTCATTGATGACGTTATGACAAAGGAGAATCTGGTCACAACCAACCAGTCAACAGACCTTGAGGCCGCTGCTCAGATTCTGCAGGAGAACAAGATAGAGAAGCTCCCTGTGGTTGACAAAGACGGCAAGCTTATTGGTCTTGTAACATACAAGGATATCACAAAGGCTAAGGATAAACCTATGGCTTGCAAGGATGCCAAAGGGCGTCTGAGAGTGGCAGCCGGCGTGGGCGTTACAGCTGACACTTTTGAGCGTATGCAGGCTCTTGTTGACGCTGGCGTGGATGCAGTGGTTATAGACACCGCTCACGGTCACTCAAAGGGTGTTATTGACACTCTGAAAGAGGCTAAGAAGCGTTTCCCGCAGATTGACATAGTGGTTGGTAACATTGCCACAGGCGAGGCTGCAAAGGCACTTGTAGAGGCAGGCGCTGATGCCGTTAAGGTAGGTATAGGCCCCGGTTCAATATGTACAACCCGTGTAATTGCTGGTGTGGGTGTGCCACAGCTCTCAGCTATCTATGACGTAGCAGACGCCATCAAGGGCACAGGCGTTCCTCTAATTGGTGACGGCGGTATCCGCTACTCCGGCGATATTGTGAAGGCAATAGCTGCAGGCGCAAGCTGCATCATGGCAGGTTCTCTGCTTGCTGGTGTGGAAGAATCTCCGGGCGACACAATAATTTTCAATGGTCGTAAGTTTAAATCATATAGAGGCATGGGCTCACTTGAGGCAATGCAGAAGGGTTCAAAGGACCGTTACTTCCAGGATATGGAGGATGACGTTAAGAAACTTGTACCAGAAGGCATCGCTGCTCGTGTTCCTTACAAAGGCACTCTATATGAAGTTGTATATCAGCTTGTTGGCGGTCTGCGTTCCGGCATGGGCTACTGCGGTGCAAAGGACATTCCTACACTGCACGCCACATCAAGGTTCACACGTATCACCACCGCAGGCGTACATGAAAACCACCCTCATGATGTAACCATTACACAGGAGGCTCCAAACTATTCAAGAGGCGAATAAAATGAAAAGAATCTTTTTTCTGACACTTCTGTCACTGTCTGCCGTAGCCATGTTTGGCCAGGCGGTCATGAAGATAGCTGGCAAGGAGGTGTCAAAACCTGAGTTTGAGTACTACTATAACAAGAATGTTGTAGATGACAGTACCAAGATGAGTGTTGATGATTATGCGCTCCGTTTCATAAACTTCAAGCTGAAGGTGGCTGAAGCGTATAACAGGAAGATGGACACTGTATCAAGTTTCATAAAAGAGCTTGATGGTTACCGCAACCAGCTTATTCCACCATACCTAACAGATGACAGCATCAAGCAGGAGCTTGTTAAGGAGCAGTATGCCAGAATGCTTGAGGATATTGACGTTAGTCATATTCTCATAAGGGTTGAGGAGGACACGCTGAAGTCATACAACAAGGCGCTTGAGGCTTTAAAAGAGCTTAAAACCAGCAGCTTTGAGAAAGTGGCGGCCAAGTACTCAGAAGACCCATCAATGGCTGGTGACAGCGGACGTATAGGCTATATCACAGCCCTTACTACGGTATATCCGTTTGAGGTGGCTGCATACAAAACACCTAAAGGTGAGGTTACTGGTCCTGTACGCACTATGTTCGGCTATCACATAATCAAGGTCAATGACCGCCGCCCTACACGCGGTCAGGTCAAAGTGGCTCATATATTCAAGCGCAAACCTTCTGGTGCCAAGCCTGCATCTCTTGACAGTCTGAAACAGGTGGTCAACTCCCTCTACTCCGATATCAAGAACGGCAAGATTACATTTGCTGACGCTGCAATTAAGGGTTCTGAGGATGGTGCCGCAAAGAGTGGCGGAGAACTGCCTTGGATTACCACTGGCAAGACAAACGAGCTCTTTGAGAACACAGCATTCAGCATGGACACTATTGGTTCTCTCCGTGTAATTGAGGCGCCATACGGCTGGCATATCATCAAACTGATAGACAAAAAGCCTATATCTCCTATTGAAGAGGTCACCCCTCTAATTGAGAGCCGTATGCGTGGTGATGAGCGTTCAATAATAATCTATGAGACGTTCATTAACAAGCTGAAACGTGAATACGGATTCAAAGAGTACTCACCAGTGGGTTCAGATAGCGTGCTGGCTTCATTTGCTGACGTTAAACTCACCACAGACTCTCTAAGACGTTTTGTTGAGACTCACGCCAACCTTGGCAAGGACACTCTAAAGCAGTTTATAAACAGCTCAATATTTGAGTATGAGAAACGCAACTTAGAGAAGAAATACCCTGATTTCGGTCTGCTTATGCAGGAATACAAGGATGGAATCCTTATGTTTAACATAAGCCAGGAGGAAGTTTGGGGCAAGGCTGCAAAAGACACTGTAGGGCTTAGGAAATACTTCCAGGAGCATAAAGAGGATTATGCATGGGACACACCTCACTATAAAGGCATAATAGTTAAATGCGCATCAAAGGATGTGAAGAAGAAGGCTCAGGCCATGCTTAACACAGTTCCCATGGAGTCTGCGGCAGAGTGCCTATCCAATCTTAACATTGACGGCAAACGTAACGTAAAGGTGGAGAAGGGCGTGTTTGCAAAAGGCAAGAACAAGATAGTTGACGCAAAAATATTCAAGGAAGGTAAAATACCTGAAGACGCCAAGTATCCTGAAGTATTCCTTGTAGGTAAGGTGCTTAAAAAGTACCCTGAAAGCTACAAAGATGTCCGTGGCCCTGTGCTGAATGACTATCAGACAAAGGTTGAGAACGATTGGGTTGAGAAACTCAAGAAGAAATACAAGGTTGAAGTTTACAAGGACGTTCTTGACAGCATTGAGAAACACTAAAATATTAAAATCACTGATCTACGCTGCAGCACTGCTTGTGCTGGCATCGTGCAACAACAGGCCCTCTATCCTTGACTGGGGAAGAGAGCCTGTTATGGAATTGCAGGGAGACGTACTCTACCTTGATGAAATCAAGCGTGCCATGCCTGACGGACTCATGAACCATGAGGACAGCATAGCTTTCATTGAGAACTACAAGCGCAAATGGGCGACCGACAAACTTGTCTACAACCAGGCTCTCAACAACGTGGGTAACACTGAAGAGATTAACACCCTTACAGAGGCCTACAGAAAAGAGCTCATGATAAGCGAGTACCTGCGCAAAATCACAGACCAGAACCTGCGCCCTATTACAGAAGACTCCATCTTCCGTTTTTATGAGCATAACAAGGAACGTTTCCTACTTAGTGAGACTGTGGTAAAGGGTATCTGCATAAAAGTGCGCTCATCCGCCCCAGACCAGTCTGTGCTCTCCAAATGGCTTTCAGACATCAATGATGAGAACATGGAGAACATTGTGACATACTGCACCAAGCATGCCATTCATCAAAACATCTTTATCGATCAGTGGACTCCGTTCTCAAAGATCAATGAAACCATGGCCAAGGAGCTGAACTATAATGACCCAGCCATTACAAGAGGCACCATAGTGCAGCAAAGTGATGACTACACTTATTATCTCAAGATTACAGGGCTCTGCAAGGCCGGCTCACCACAGCCGCTTGAGCTTGTAGAGGAGAACATTTACAACGTACTTACAAACAAGGCTAAGATTGATTATATTCAGCAGTTCTACAACAAGCTGTATGAAAAAGCCTTAGACAAAGGAAGGATAAAACTCTATGAAGATTAAGTCAGCCATACTTGCAGTTGCGGCCCTGCTCATCTCCGCAGCCTCATTTTCAAAGGGCAAGGTAATAGATCAGGTTGTCTGGGTGGTGGGAAACGAGCCAATTCTGCAATCTGAGATAGAGACAGAGATACTGCGTCACAAATATGAGAAGATAAACATTGACGGAGACCCGCGCTGCGTCATACCTGAGCAGATTGCCTTGCAGAAACTTTTTATAGCTCAGGCCAAGATTGACAGTGTCACCGTGTCAGAGAGTGCCGTGGACCAGCAGGTTGAAGGCAGAATCAAGTATTTCATACAACGTATAGGCTCACGTGAGAAGGTTGAGGAGTACTTTGGCAAGCCAATAGACAAGATGAAGGAGGAGATGAGGCGTACCGTGCAAGAGCAAATGCTGGCACAGGAGATGCAGCAGAAGATTACTGGCGACTATAAGATAACGCCTGCAGATGTAAAACGCTTCTACAACAAGATGCCTAAAGACAGCATCCCAAATATACCTGAGCAGGTTGAGGTTCAGATAATAGCCATAACGCCAGAGGTCACCCCAGTTGAGATAGAGCGTGTGAAAAGCCGTCTGCGTGAGTTCAAGGAGAAGATAGAGAGCGGAGAATCACAGTTCTCCACTATGGCCATACTATACTCAGAAGACCGAGGCTCAGCCATGCAGGGCGGTGAGCTAGGCTTTATGGCAAAGGGACGTCTGGTGCCAGAGTTTGCAAACGTGGCCTTTGCTCTATATGACCCTACCAAGGTGTCTCGTATTGTGGAGACCGAATTCGGATTCCACATTATACAGCTTATTGAACGCAAGAATGACCAGGTGAACTGCCGTCACATACTTCTTATACCAAAGGTTGATGAAAAGCAGAAATCACTTGCCATGGCCAAACTGGACAGCCTTGCAAGCGAAATCAGAAGTGAGCATATCTCATTCTCAGATGCTGTCCAGCGCTATTCTGAGGATAAAGACACACGTGAGAATGAAGGGCTTATGGTAAACACGGAGAACCTCTCTAACAAATTCCAGATTCAGGAGCTTCCTGGTGAGGTGGCAAAGGTGGTGTACTCACTCTCAATAGGGGAGATTTCAAAACCTTTCACCTACACCACCCCTGCAGGAAAGGAGATGGTCTGCATTGTCAAACTTAAATCTAAGACAAAGGCCCACAAGGCCACACCTGAGGAGGACTTCAATATGCTGAAGAACCTTGTCACAGCCAAGAGCAACAAAGAGGCACTTGACAAGTGGATAAAGGAGAAACAGAGTGAAATGTTCATTCATGTAAACCCTGAATACAAGAACTGTGACTTCCAGTACCCAGGATGGATAAAATAAAAGCCATATACATACTGCTCGTAACCCTCTTCTCACTGCTGCCGATAACATCGGGGGCGGAGAAGACAATGATATACCTGGAGCACTCTAACACACTGAATTTTGACCAGGACCGCCTACCAGACTGCCAGATACTGATTGGCGATGTACAATTCCGCCATGACAAGGCGCTAATGTACTGTGACAGCGCATACTTCTACAGCAAGAGCAACACGCTGAACGCATATAGTAACGTACGAATGGTGCAAGGCGACTCACTTTTTGTCTACGGCGATGTGCTCTACTATGACGGAGACACCAGACTGGCGCGCCTCCGTAACAATGTACGTATGGAGAACGGCAAAGCCACGCTGTATACAGACTCCCTGAACTATGACCGAAACGCTGAGGTGGGCTACTACTTTGACCACGGGAAAATAGTTGACAGCACCAATGAACTAACCTCAGTAAACGGCCGATACTACCCTAAGACAAACAATGCCATATTCCAGAAGAAGGTGGTGCTTACAAATAAAGACCTCGAACTGAACAGTGACACACTGATATATAACACAGAGACTCACATTGCCCGCATAGTAGGCCCTTCACGCATCTATTTTGATGACGCATGGATCTATTCTGAATCAGGTTGGTATGACACAGAAAAGGAGGACTCAGAGTTGCTCGAATACTCTGTTATAAGGGACTATGAGGGCCATACACTCACTGGTGACACTGTACGCTACCGCAGAGCTGAACGCATAGCAGAGGGCTTTACAAACGTGCTTATGACAGATTCTGTAGACAACCTCATAATTAAGGGCGGCTACGGCTACTACGATGAGAAGCTTGACTCCGCCTACGTAGTAAAGCGCGCCACCATGGTTTCATTTGAGAAGGACAATCCAGACAGCATATTTGTTACAGCTGACACTTTGTTCTACAGGAATGCAGACTCAGTAAAGATTGTTAAGGGCTACTACAATGTGCAGGCATGGAGCGTTGATTTCCAAGGTCTGGCAGACTCAATATACTACAGCACCAAAGATTCAATATGCCGTATGTTCGGGGCTCCTGTCACATGGCAAGGGCGTAATCAGGCCACTGGAGACTCTATACTTGTAATCACCAAGAATAACGAGGTGGACCGCATAGAGGCACTCGGCTCAGGATTCATATTCATGAAAAATGACACCACTGCATATAACCAAGTATCAGGGAAAAAGGTTACGTGCTACGTTGACAGCGGACGCCTCAAGAAGATATTTGTGGACGGCAACGCACTCTCTGTATACTTTGCAGAAGAGGATGAGGATGGCATGGAAGATGATGAGCCCAGTGAGCCTAAAGGTGAAGAAGACTATGTGGGCATAAACGTATCTGAGAGCAGTGAGATGACCATCTACATTAACAAAGATAACAAGCCGGAGCGTATTGTACTCACTCCAGCCTCAAGCGGTGTAATGTACACCCCCGATAAGAAGAATGACAAGAAGATAACAAAACTCAGCGGACTTATTGACTGTTTCAATATACGTCCGCTGAGTAAATACGATATCTACAATATCAAAGACAGGAGCTCTCTAAAAGAAGCTGCAGAGAGCAAGCCCCGTCATAAGCGCAAGAAACGTTAACGCCATGTCATCCTGAGCGTAGCGACGGATCTCACTTTGGTTGCAACTCAGCAATTTTGGCAAGATTCTTGTCAATCTCAGCCTGTGGCACCTCATAATTAGTAAGCTGACCGTCCATATACTGGCGGTAAGCCACCATATCTATAAGACCATGACCAGAGAGGTTGAACAGAATAGTCTTCTCCTTACCCTCCTCCTTAGCCTTAAGGGCCTCACGTATTGCAGCCGCAATAGCGTGTGAAGACTCTGGGGCAGGAATAATACCCTCACATCTAGCAAAGAGTGTTGCAGCGTCAAATGTCTCAAGCTGAGGAATATCCTGAACCTCAATCATACCGTCCTTTAGCAGCTGGCTTACAATCTGGCCAGCACCGTGGTATCTAAGACCACCGGCGTGAATGCTTGCAGGCTCAAACTCATGACCTACAGTGTACATAGGGATAAGCGGAGTGTAGCCCTCTGTATCACCAAAGTCATACTGGAACTTACCTCTTGACAGTTTAGGGCATGAAGCAGGCTCAGCGGCAATATAACGTGTTTTAGCACCGTCTACAAAGTTATGACGCATAAATGGCATTGCAATACCACCAAAGTTACTACCACCTCCAAAGCAAGCGATAACCACATCTGGGTAGTCACCGGCAATATCCATCTGCTTCTCAGCCTCAAGACCTATGATTGACTGGTGAATCATTACGTGATTCAGCACACTGCCAAGGGTGTATTTTGTATCAGGATCCTTGATAGCCTCCTCCACAGCCTCAGAAATAGCCATACCAAGGCTACCGGCTGTACCAGGGAACTGCTGCTGCATCTTACGTCCTATCTCAGTCTCTGAGCTCGGCGATGCAAACACAGTAGCGCCGTATGTGTTCATAATTGAACGACGGAAAGGCTTCTGCTCAAAGCTGACCTTTACCATAAACACTCTAAGGTCAAGTCCAAAGTGCTTGCAGGCGATACTCATAGCGCTACCCCACTGTCCTGCACCTGTCTCAGTAGTGATATGTTTTGTACCCTCTATCTTGTTAAAGTATGCCTGTGGCAGCGCTGAGTTCAGCTTGTGAGAACCTACAGGGCTTACACTCTCATTCTTGAAATATATCTTGGCAGGAGTGTCAAGAGCCTTCTCAAGGCCTGAAGCACGTACAAGCGGAGTAGGACGATATATTCTGTAAAGATTATACACCTCGTCAGGAATCTCAATCCAGCGCTCCTGGCTCACCTCCTGCTCGCACAGGCCCTTTGCAAAGATAGGGCTAAGGTCATCAATTGTAACTGGCTGCTTTGTGGCCGGATGTAACACTGGGAGTGGCTTGTTTGGCATATCCGCCATAATGTTATACCACATTTTTGGCATGTCGTTCTCTGACAACATGATTTTCTTTGTAAGTTTCATAACTAATAAATTATAAAATAGGTTATTACAAATTTAAATAAAGGCACATTCAACACTGAGACAGAAGAGAGTTTTTACAAAAAAAGAGAGTTACAGGTGGGTTCCCGCAACTCTCATTTTATGTCTATTCAAATAACTGCACAAGGGAGCACCCACCTTACCAAGTAAAGCGGCGCCACCAATAAAAGTTATTTGAACGAACTCTAATCATGCTCTTTCCTTATTATGCCTCTTCTGTCTCTTTTGACACTGCTAATTTACCACGATAATAACCGCATGCGCCACATACTGTGTGATAGATATATGGAGCACCGCAATTTGGGCAGATTGCTACAGTTGGAGCCACTGCTACGTCATGAGTTCTACGCTTGGCAGTTCTGGTTTTTGATTGTCTTCGTTTAGGATGTGCCATAATATTATATTTTTAATTATTATTTCTTATTTAGTAGAGCCTTAAGGCCATCCCATCTGGGATCCACGGCATCTTCATCATCTCTCTGCTGTTCTCCTGCGTAGTTGTCAAGCACCTCTGTCATCTGCTCATCACACTCACCCTCATCGTGGACTCTCTGGATTGGCAGCGCAAGCTCAGCCATCTCATATATGTTCCACTCAATGTCCACACCAGTGTCAGACGGATTCATCAAAACCAAATCCTCATCATCATACTCAAGCCCGTCATCATCCTTGGCCCTTAACTGCATCTGAGACTCCACTGCAATCTCCACAAGGCTTAAACATCTGTCACACGGAACTTTTACCGTACCTGCTATGCTAATATCAATGCTATAGCCTTCACCCAGCCTTCTTACCTCAACCTCTACATTTAGATTTCCACCCTCAATATCGGGTTTCTCATCATCAAAGAACTCATCGCTCACTGTAAACTGCTCTGAATGAGGAAATTCCTTGAGTGACCTCAATTCAACAAAGTACTTTTTACTCATACCTTACTAAATTGCCCACAAAAGTACAACATATTTCAAATATACGCAAAAAAACTTTGCATTTTTTTAACTCTCAACTCTCAATTATTCACTTCGTTCATCAACACGTCTCAACTCTACTCAGTTCAATCCTAAACGTGGTTCCAACTCCAACATGTGATGACAATACGTAGATTTTGCCTTTATGGTACTCCTCAACTATACGCTTAACGAGAGAGAGACCGAGCCCCCAACCACGTTTTTTGGTTGTGTAACCAGGTGTGAACACACGGTTCTTATTCTTAAGGCCTATACCCTTGCCGTCATCCTTAACATCGATGAGGACATGGGTGTCATTGCCACTCATGGTAATATCAATATGGCCCTTACCCTCCATAGCATCCACGGAGTTCTTGCACAGGTTCTCTATCACCCACTCAAAGAGCGGGACATTAAGCATGGCCATATACACCCCGTCACTGCTGAATGACATCTCCACCTTGGTGGAGAAACGGGTGCGTATATACTCAACCTGGCGCTCAATAACGTCATTCACACATGACTTCTTGAGTTCTGTGGTGGAGCCTATCTGGGAGAAACGCTCCGCCACTGTACGCAGGCGTGACACATCCTTGTCCATCTCCAGGAACATCTCATCATCGGGGTACTTGGACTTCATAATCTCTATCCACGCCATAAGTGATGATATAGGAGTTCCCAGCTGGTGCGCAGTCTCCTTTGAGAGGCCCACCCACACTTTATTCTGCTCTGAGCTCTTCATAAGCTTTATGGCAAGTATAATGAGCGCCACAAACAGTGATATGACAAGGAACTGCACTATAGGGAACATAAACAGTTTCTTATATAGTATGGAGTTTCCGTAACAGATAAACTGCACATCATCACCCACATCCACCCTTATTGGTTCATGCTGTTGTGAGAACCTTACAGCCAGATTGCGCAGCTCATCCGGCGTAGGATCATTTATATCTATGTTTTTATAGGATAACACATTATACAGGCTGTCTGTAAGAATAACGGGGATAGTGGTGTTGCCTGTTATCACCCCCTGCTCAAGCGTGACATCGCAGTCCATGTCAGCGCTAATAAGCTGTTCCGTGGCGGCCGCCCATAGTTTCATCTTGCCATGCTCCTCAATGGCAAGGCTAATAACCACATCCCTTGTGAATAAAAAAGATGAGATGACAATGGCGAGGCCTATTATGGCCAGAAGCGGCCTTAGCAGTACTTTGAACTTCTCCATAGTAGTGTGTTATCTGTATTTTGACTGAGAGGCGTCATCCATGATACTCAGGTAACTGTTGTACCTTGACTGGCTGATAGTGTGACGCTCTACAGCCTTAATAACGGAGCAACCAGGCTCTTTAGTGTGTGTACAGTCAGCAAATCTACAATTATGTCCCTCCGCAAATATCTCTGGGAAGAAGTGGCTTACCTCCTCCGGCGCAATGTCAATGGTACCAAAACCCTTTATTCCCGGAGTGTCTATAATATAACCGCCTCCATACGGAAACATCTCGGAGTACGTGGTAGTGTGCATACCCGTGAGGTGAGCGTCAGATATAGCCCCCACCTTTGTCCTAAAGCCGCTGTCAATGGCGTTTATGAGCGATGACTTACCCACCCCTGAATTGCCAGAGAAAAGCGTCACCTTGCCCTCAAGAAGCCCTTTTAGCTCCTGCACACCTATCCCCGTAACCACACTGCTTTTAATGCATTTATATTTAAGGTTCCATTCATAAAGTGCTATATAGGCATCAACAAGCCTCTGAGTTTCTTCATCATACAAGTCAATTTTGTTGAACACCATAATAACAGGAACCCTGTAGGCGTATGCAGTCACCAGATAGCGGTCTATAAACTCAGCAGGAGTCTCTGGCATTGCCAGCGTAACCACCAGCACAGCCTGGTCAATATTAGCAGCAAGCACCTGTGACTGCTTTGAGAGGTTTGAAGATTTGCGGATTATATAGTTTTTCCTGTCAAGCACATCTGTGATGGCGCCATCCTCAACCTTAACCATGTCACCTATAGCCACGGGCGATGTGCTCCTACTGCCGCTAAGACGCAGCCTGCCACGCACACGCGCCTCCAGCGTCTCACCGTTCTCTCCCACCACAGAGAACACACTACCTGTCGTTTTTATAACTCTGTAAATCATAACTATCAACTCTCAATTATCAATTCTCAACTTTTAGAAAGCCTCCGTTGCTGTAATATTAAATTTAACATCCCCGTAATTATTGAACGCTACGTCAAACCTCAGATTCACACGAGCGTCATTAAGGCGGCACCTCAGGCCTAAGCCGTAGCCTACCTTTAGCTTATTGAATGTGGGGTTATAGATGTCCATCACGTCACCTATGCTGCAGAACACAGCAGCCTTGAATCTCCACCAGATTGGTATTCTGTACTCAGCCTGAACCTCCCACATGAACTTGTCTGTAAACTTGCGTTCACGGAATCCCCTTATATTGTCTGATCCGCCAATGGTAGGCAGCATACGGAACGGCACATCACGGCCGAAACGAGCGTCTGCGTAGATCTGCCACGCAAATACCTGCCCTACCCATGTGGGCACATACTGGCGTATGTCAAGCGTTACAGAGGTGACATCGTACGATGCACCCAGCGCCTTGCTGTAGCATGTGGCAGAGAACTTTAGAAAGTTACTGAACTTCTGGGGATAGAAACTGTTATCACGTGTGTCATAGCAGATGTGCGCACCCAGTCCCCACATGAAATAGGGTTTCCAGCCCACATCGCCGTAGCGGTCATAAACGGTCTGTAACACATCGTTATACTCATCCTTGACCAGTATCCTCTCACCTTGAAAGGCCAGGTTCACACCCACACTCAGTGACGGCAAAATGTAATATGAAGGCGTGAACTTAACCTCAAAAGACTCCGATGTGTAAGGAATATCAATGTCTGTGAGCACATTGCCAATACCGTAGTAACGGTCCGGATAGTATTTGATGTTAAAATTACCGTTAAGATAGAAGCGCTTGTTACGAGTGTAGATACGGGGATTAATATTAATCTTAGCCTGATGATTCAGGGTGTAAACTATGCTCCCCGATATGCTGCTTATCTTGCTGAGAGTACTACTGTTGAAATAGTAGCCGCCAGTAGCGCCAAAACCAAAACTGGTCTCCTCCTGATAAAAAGCAATAGGCACGGCAAACCAGCTCCTCCTTACAAAAGGGCTGGGCTGCCATGCCACTGAATCACTTTCAGCATCTGCCGTATGTGACTTCCCCCTGGCTTGCATAGATGTAGCGCATAGGAGAATCAGAAGTATTGTGAGCAGACGCTTAACCATAAGGTGTTATACGGTCATAATCTCCTTATCCTTGGCTGCAACCGCCTCATCAACCATCTTGATGTACTTGTCATGCACTTTCTGAACCTCTGCCTCTGCGTCTTTCTCCACATCCTCAGGCATACCGTCCTTAATGGCCTTCTTAAGAGCATCAATAGCATCGCGGCGTGCGTTACGGATACCTATCTTGGCGTCCTCGCCCTCCTGCTTGGCCTGCTTTGAAAGCAGCTTACGGCGCTCCTCTGTTAGAGGCGGAATGCCCAGACGTATAAGTTCTCCGTTATTTTCAGGGGTTATACCAACCTCAGATGCCAGAATAGCCTTCTCAATCTCTCTGAGCATTGATTTCTCCCATGGTTGAATAACTATTGACTTAGCGTCAGGAGTGGTGATGTTTGCCACGCTTGCAAGCGGGGTCAGTGAACCATAGTACTCCACCTTGATTCCGTCAAGGATTCTTGGGTTTGCCTTGCCAGCTCTGATTCTGGCAAGAGCCTCATCAAGGAAAACCATGGCATTGTCCATCTTAGCCTTGGCATCCTTCAGGTTTTTCTCTTTGTCTAACATATCTTATTTCTTTACTAATGTTCCAATTTTTTCACCGCGCAGCACCTTGCCTAAGTTACCGTACACATCCATGTTAAACACATAGATGTTCATACTGTTCTCCTTGCACATTGTGGTGGCTGTGAGGTCCATAACCTTAAGGTTACGGTTATATATCTCATCGTATGTAATCTCGTCAAATTTGACAGCATCAGGATCCTTCTCTGGGTCTGCTGTATATATGCCATCCACTCTTGTACCCTTGAGCATTACGTCACACTTAAGTTCAATGGCTCTGAGTGAAGAACCAGTATCAGTGGTGAAGAACGGATTGCCGGTACCGGCAGAGCATATAACCACATATCCTGCATTAAGATACTCTATAGCCTTGTCACTACTGTAGAACTCACCTACAGGCTCCATTCTTATGGCGGTAAGCACCTTTGCCTTCACCCCTGCTGATGTCAGCGCTGAACTCAATGCAAGGCTGTTTATCACAGTGGCGAGCATTCCCATCTGGTCACCTTTTACACGGTCAAAGCCCTTTGAGGCCCCGCTAAGGCCACGGAAGATATTTCCGCCACCTATCACAATAGCCACCTGCACACCTAACGATACAGCGTCCTTAATCTGCTCGGCATAATCAGCCAGACGTTTTGAATCAATACCGTAACCCTGCTCTCCCATGAGTGACTCACCACTCAGCTTCAGTAAAACTCTCTTAAATTCAGCCATAACTATAAAAGCGTAATATACAATCACACAAAGATAATGCATACTTAAAACATACGCAAATTAATTTTACTGAACCGCATATAAAATGAGGGCCGCCGTAGTATTACAGCAGCCCTCATTTTGTGAAGTATATGGTTCTGAATTATTCAGCAGCCTTCTCTTCAGCAGCTTCAGCCTTAGGTGCCTCTGACTTTGGAGCCTCCTCAGCAGCAGCCTCAACAGCCTTTGCAGCAGCCTTCTTGCCACCACGACGTGTCTTAGAGGCCTTCTTCTCAGACTTAGCCTTGAGCATGTTCTCGTTGTAGTCAACGAGCTCAATGAAGCACATCTGAGCAGCGTCACCCAGACGGAAACCTGTCTTAAGAATACGGGTGTAGCCACCTGGACGGTCAGCTATGCGGCTTGAAATCTCACCAAACAGTATGGTGACAGCCTCTTTGTTCTGCAACTCCTGGAACACAACACGTCTTGAGTGTGTTGTATCCTCTTTACTCTTAGTGATAAGTGGCTCTACAAACTTACGCAGTTCCTTAGCCTTGGCAAGTGTTGTGTTTATCTTTTTGTGCTTGATAAGCGACACTGCCATATTTGCAAGCATAGCATTACGGTGAGCTGCTTGTCTTCCCAAATGATTGAAATTCTTATTATGTCTCATTTTGTTTACTCTTTATCAATTTTATACTTTGAGATGTCCATCCCGAATGAGAGGTTCAGGCTCTCAAGCTTCTCATCAAGCTCTACAAGTGACTTCTTACCAAAGTTACGGAACTTGAGAAGATCATTTCTGTTGTATGACACAAGTTCTGCAAGAGTCTCTACATCAGCTGCCTTCAAGCAGTTAAGAGCTCTGACTGAAAGGTCAAGGTCAACAAGTTTTGTCTTAAGAAGCTGACGCATGTGAAGAGCCTCCTCATCAAACTCCTCTGCTCCGTCTGCCTCTGTGAGATCAAGAGTTATGTTCTTGTCATCAGAGAAGAGCATGAAGTGAAGAATAAGTATCTTGGCAGCCTCTTTAAGCGCCTCTTTTGGATGAATAGAGCCATCAGTGTCAATCTCTATTGTAAGTTTCTCATAGTCTGTCTTCTGCTCTACGCGGAAGTTGTCAACTACATACTTAACGTTTACAATAGGAGTGTAGATGGAGTCAATAGGAATTACACCTATCTCATTGAACATTTCACGATTCTCATCAGCTGAAACCCAACCGCGACCCTTGTTGATTGTAAGCTCAATGTGGAAAGATGCGCTCTTATCCATTGTGCAAATTACAAGATCAGGGTTGAGAACCTCAAAGCCGCTAAGCTTCTTAGATATGTCACCAGCCTTAAATACGGTAGTATCAGCTACATCAAGAATCACTTTCTCACTCTCCGTACCCTCTACTATCTGTTTCAGACGAACTTTCTTGAGGTTAAGGATAATGTTGGTCACATCTTCCATCACACCAGGAATAGTGGCGAACTCATGTTGTACGCCGTTTATCTTGATGGATGTAATTGCAAAGCCCTCAAGTGAAGAAAGCAGAATTCTGCGTAGAGCGTTTCCAATGGTAATACCAAATCCCGGCTCCAATGGGCGGAACTCAAACTTACCGTGGAAAGCGTCTGCCTCCAACATGATGACCTGCTCTGGTTTTTGAAACGGTAGTATAGCCATAATTCTACATTATTTAGAGTAAAGTTCGACGATTAGTTGCTCCTTAATATTCTCAGGAATATCAGCTCTGTCTGGCATGTGAAGGAACTTGCCGGCCTTGGCAGACTCGTCAAACTCAATCCATGCGTACTTGCTGTGGTTGAATCCTGCAAGGCTGTCATTGATGACCTCAAGAGCCTTAGAGTTCTCTCTTACACCTACGATGTCACCCTGCTTAACCTGATATGATGGAATATTAACAACTTCACCGTTAACAATGATGTGCTTGTGGCTTACAAGCTGACGGGCACCATTACGTGTTCTTGCAAAACCAAGGCGGTAAACCACATTGTCAAGTCTTGACTCCAGAAGCTGGAGGAGCACCTCACCGGTAATACCTTTTGTGCGTGAAGCCTTGTCAAACAAGTTAGCGAACTGTCTCTCAAGAACGCCGTATGTATATTTAGCCTTCTGTTTCTCTTTCAGCTGAGTACCATACTCAGATGTCTTACGCTTACGGTTGTTACCATGCTGTCCCGGAGGATAGTTCTTCTTGGTCGCATACTTGTCTGAACCGTATATCTGCTCACCTAACTTACGGGCAATCTTTGTCTTAGGTCCTGTATATCTTGCCATTTTTCTAAATTTTTAAAAGTTAAACAATATTATACTCTACGTCTTTTAGGTGGACGGCAACCGTTGTGTGGAAGTGGAGTAACGTCAACTATTTCAGTTACCTCAATGTTTGCAGCAGCCACGGCACGTATTGCTGATTCACGTCCGTTACCCGGACCCTTAACGTAAGCCTTTACTTTTCTAAGACCCAGATCGTATGCTACCTTAGCGCAGTCCTGAGCTGCCATCTGAGCTGCATACGGAGTGTTCTTTTTAGAACCACGGAAACCCATCTTACCAGCTGAAGACCAAGAGATAACCTCTCCGTCCTGGTTAGCGATGGTTACAATGATGTTATTGAATGAAGAATATACGTGAACTTGTCCCGTTCCTTCTATTTTCACTACTCTTTTCTTAGTAGCGGCAGTCTTTTTTGCCATATTCTTAATGTTTTTGAGTTAGACAAATTAATTACTTAGTTGCTTTCTTCTTGTTTGCAACAGTTTTCTTCTTACCCTTACGTGTACGAGCGTTGTTCTTTGTACTCTGACCACGCACAGGCAGTCCAAGACGGTGACGGATGCCACGATAGCAGCCTATATCCATCAGACGCTTGATGTTCAGCTGAACCTCAGAACGTAAATCACCCTCAACCTTGAAAGTTGAAGCTATGATATCACGAATCTTAGCAGCTTGATCATCAGTCCAGTCTTTCACCTTGATGTCTTTGTCTACTCCGGCAGCTTCCAAAATCTTGTTAGAGCTGCTTCTTCCAATTCCGTAGATATAGGTTAAACCTATTTCACCTCTCTTATTCTGAGGCAAATCTACTCCAGCGATTCTTATAGCCATAAACTATTATATAAATTTAAGTTATTAACCTTGACGTTGTTTCATTTTAGGATCCTTCTTGTTTATTACATATAAACGACCCTTTCTACGAACGATCTTGCAATCGTCATTACGTTTCTTAACAGAAGCTCTTACTTTCATCTTTGTATGTTTTTTAATTATTTGTATCTGAATGAAATTCTTCCCTTTGACAAATCGTACGGCGACATCTCAACACGGACCTTGTCACCGGGCAGGATTCTGATATAGTGCATACGCATCTTACCCGATATGTGAGCTGTGAGTTCATGTCCGTTCTCAAGCTGAACACGGAACATTGCGTTTGAAAGCGCCTCCAGTATTGTACCGTCTTGCTCTATTGCCGCTTGTTTTGCCATATAAGAAATCTATTTGTTTTTTAATACTTCATCTACGAAATCAAAGGATGATAATATCTCAGCCTTTCCAGCATGAACAGCCACTGTGTGTTCAAAGTGGGCTGACGGCTTGCGGTCTATGGTACGGACAGTCCAACCGTCCTTCTCAAACACAACCGCTCTGTTTCCCATATTGATCATAGGCTCAATTGCTATGACCATGCCCTCTTTTAGCATAACGCCCTGGCCTCTCTTGCCAAAGTTTGGAACTTCAGGAGCCTCATGCATGTCCCTGCCTACACCGTGACCAACCAAATCTCTAACTACTGAGAAACCAGCTGCCTCACAATGGCGTTGCACCGCATGCCCTATATCTCCAATTCTGTTACCTGCAGTAGCTACTTTTATACCTTCATATAAAGCTTTTTCAGTATGTTCTAATAAATATTTATCATTATCACTAATTTCACCAACTGCATAAGTCCAAGCAGAATCTCCATGATATCCTTTATAACAAGCTCCAATATCTAATGTTATTATATCACCATTTTTTAATTTATAATTATTTGGTATTCCATGTACTATACAATCATTTACAGAAGCACATACAGCATTTGGAAAACCTTCACATCCTTTAAAAGATGGAGTACAACCCTTGCTTCTAATAAACTCTTCACAAAGTCTATCAAGTTCTTTTGTAGTAATACCTTCTTTTATATAAGGTTTAATAAACTTATGCATTTTTGATACCAACATACCAGCATGCCGCATAAGTTCAATTTCTTTTTCACTTTTAATTGTTATCAATTATATCATCTCCATAATTATATATAACTAAATATCTA
>ONBO01000025.1 GCA_900316125.1 uncultured Bacteroidales bacterium
CGCCGCCGGTGGCCGCGTCATAGGCCTTCTGCGGGTTGCCGGTCTTGATGTACGCCTCTGTGAGATACCGGCAGGCGACCTTGTCCCACGTCAGCATGCGGTAGTCCTTCACGAGATTGGTCAGGATCGGTATGGCGGATCCCGCCTGCCCGCGCTTCACCATCTGTATGGCCCTGTCGAGCGTCTGCGGCTTCGCGACATCGAGCTTCACGATGTCGGAGGGCGCGTATTCGCGGGTTATCGCGCCTTTCGTCAAGGCGTACTTCTTCTAAACGCCACACTCACAGTACGTGAGCATCAGGCAGGCTCACATCAGGGAAAAGGCTGGGAGACCTTCACTGATGCTGTGATAAAGAAACTTGCTGCGGAAAAGAGTAATATTGTGTTTTTGCTGTGGGGAAGTTACGCCATCAGCAAAGCCAAGCTGATAGATAAGACAAAGCACTGTGTGCTGACATCGCCGCACCCCTCACCGCTATCTTCATATCGAGGGTTCTTTGGCAATAACCACTTCATAAAAGCAAATGAATACCTCCGCTCCATAGGAGCCCAAGAGATTCAGTGGTAAAATAATAAGGGCGGCTCAAAAGAGTCGCCCTTGGTTTTTTTATGTGCGTGATATTACATCATGCCGCCCATACCACCGCCCATTGGAGGCATTGGAGCTGGGTTATCCTCTTTCTTGTCAGCAATTACACACTCTGTGGTGAGCATCATGCCAGCAATAGAGGCTGCGTTCTCAAGTGCCACACGGGTAACCTTGGCTGGGTCAATAACGCCAGTCTCAAAGAGGTTCTCGTAGGTGTCTGTGCGAGCGTTGTAACCGTAGTCACCCTTACCCTCGCTAACTTTTTGAACTATAACGGCGCCCTCTTTACCAGCGTTTGCAACTATCTGGCGGAGAGGCTCCTCAATAGCACGCTTAACTATCTCTATACCAGTGGTTTCATCATCGTTGGCGCCCTTGAGGCCTTCAAGAGCCTTGATAGAGCGGATGTATGCCACGCCACCGCCAGGAACTATACCTTCTTCTACGGCTGCACGGGTTGCACTAAGAGCGTCATCCACACGGTCTTTCTTCTCTTTCATCTCAACCTCTGACGGAGCACCTATGTAAAGAACTGCCACGCCGCCTGCCAATTTGGCAAGACGCTCCTGGAGTTTCTCTTTGTCATACTGTGATGTGGTGGTCTCCATTTGAGCCTTTATCTGTGCAACACGCTGTTTGATAGCATCTTTGCTGCCTGCACCGTTAACTATGGTTGTATTGTCTTTGTTCACTGTAATAGTGTCGGCTGTGCCAAGCATGTCAAGGGTAGTGGTCTCAAGTTTCAAACCCTGTTCCTCACTGATAACTGTACCGCCAGTAAGTATTGCTATATCTTGTAGCATCTCTTTACGTCTGTCACCAAAGCCTGGGGCCTTAACAGCGCAAACCTTAAGACCTGCTCTCAAACGGTTTACTACGAGTGATGTAAGAGCTTCGCTGTCAACGTCTTCTGCAATTATAAGAAGTGGACGGCTGCCTTGTACTACAGCTTCAAGTATTGGAAGAATATCCTTTAGTGAAGATATTTTCTTATCGTGGATAAGCACGTATGGCTTCTCTAAAACCGCCTCCATCTTCTCTGTATCTGTTACAAAGTATGGAGAGAGGTAACCGCGGTCAAACTGCATACCTTCAACTACATCTACTGTAGTGTCAGTGCCTTTTGCCTCCTCAACGGTGATAACGCCCTCTTTCTTAACCTTTGCCATGGCGTTGGCAATAAGTTTGCCTATCTCGCTATCATTGTTTGCAGAGATGGTTGCAACCTGTTCAATCTTGTTGATGTCATCACCAACCTCTTTGCTCTGAGCCTTGATGCTCTCTACAACCTTAGCTACGGCCTTGTCAATACCGCGCTTAAGATCCATTGGGTTTGCACCTGCGGCTACGTTCTTAAGACCTACAGAGATGATTGCCTGTGCCAGAACAGTGGCGGTGGTGGTGCCGTCACCAGCGTTGTCGCCAGTTTTTGATGCCACCTCTTTCACCATCTGAGCACCCATATTCTGGAATGCATCTTCAAGCTCAATCTCTTTTGCTACTGTTACACCGTCTTTTGTAATATGCGGTGCGCCAAATTTCTTTGCAATGATTACGTTTCTGCCCTTAGGGCCAAGTGTCACTTTCACTGCATCTGCCAGCTCATCAACACCTTTTTTTAGAAGGTCACGAGCCTCGATGTCAAATTTTATCTCTTTTGCCATGATTTTCTACTTTTTTAATGTTTCTCTGTTACTGAAAATTAGATGATTGCCAAAATGTCACTCTGACGCATGATGAGATACTTGGTACCTTCAAACTCAATCTCAGTACCGGCGTACTTACCGTAAAGTACGGCGTCGCCTGCCTTTACTACCATCTCTTCGTCTTTAGTGCCATTACCTGTGGCTACAACTTTACCTCTAAGTGGTTTCTCTTTTGCGGAATCTGGAAGAATGATACCGCCTGCTGATTTCTCTTCAGCTGCATCGGGTAGGATTAGAACCCTGTCTGCAAGTGGTTTGATGTTCATAATAATAATTGTTTATTCGTTTATTCGTGTAATCGTTTAATCGATTCGGTTCACCGAATAAACGGTTCACCGATTCACCTACGTTTTATGTCAAATTCCGTGCCAAACATGCCGTTGGCAGACGTTATGGCAGACATATTGGCACAAAAAAAGCCGATTTAATATTAAACCGGCTCTGTTTGTGATCGTTATGCTGATTATTCGCCAGCTGGCTCTGTAGCCATGATAGGGGAGGCTGCTGGTGCGCTTTGTGCTGGAGCGGCCTGCTCTATAACGTCTTTTACTGCTGAGGCGCTGTCAACTGTCTTGCTGCTGTTGATGAATGCAGCTGATGCAACACAGAGAACTACCATGATAGCGGTGAGTGACCATGTGGCTTTCTCAAGAAAATCTGTGGTTTTCTGAACGCCCATAACGCTGTTTGATGCTGCGAACTGTGATGCAAGACCACCGCCTTTTGAGTTTTGAACAACAACTATAAGTGTAAGAAGAACAGCTATCAAAACTGATAAAACAACAAGTACTGTAAACATAATTCTATCTATTTTCTATTATTTTTGTCAGGAATCTAATTTGGTCTGCAAAGTAACTACTTTTTTCTGGATATTTCAAATTTAATTTCTCAAAAATTCTTATCGCCTTGGCATATTGCCCTTGCTTGATGTATATTTTTGCAAGACTCTCCGTGAAAATGCTGTCAGTTACGTTTGTGTTGTCAATTACCACAGACTCTGTGGCATTGTATTCTCCCACTGGCTTAATGTGCGGATCCTCTGTTATGAAGCGGTCTATAAGGTCATGATGCTTGAGCAGCGGGATGTTCTCTATGTTGGCGTCATCAGCCACCATCTCCGTGCGTATCTCCTCCTTCTTGGATGCGGCCTTGTTCATAATCTGCTCAAGGCGGGCCCTGTCTGGCACACTGATTGCCGCCTTTTTCAGCTCAGCCTGATAGTTAAGGTCATCAGTGTTCTTCAGATTGCGTATGTATAGCAGTCTTGCAGTCTGAAAGTATGGGTAGCGCTGAGCCAGCTCCCGTATCTCCGGCAAGCTCCTTTCATTAAGAAGCTCAGGGTGCTTCATGTATTTTATAAAGTCGTCTCGTTTCATAATTACCAATTAGCTACAGTATCATTATAAATATTCTCGCAAATCTCCTTCAGTATCTCAGTTATGAGTTCATCCTGCACTTCCGTGAGCAGACGGTTACTGTCAAAGTTACGGTATGCCGAATAGCTGCGCTCAAAGTCATCATCGTGGTTTGTGTTATTAGTGTAACGTACATTTATACGTATGGTAAGACGGGTCTCAGAGGCCATTGTGTTCTCTGATGATATGGCTTGCGGCGATATGTCATAACCAGTTATCTCACCCTCTATCTCAAGGTCTCCGTTCTGGCGCACCATGTTAAGACGTGTCTGGCGGGTGTAGGTGTCACGCAGCATCTCGTTTAGGCTTGAGGCAAGCGGACCGTACACCATGGCGGCACGGTTAGGGAAGTCCTGTACGGATATTGACTTTACCTTGCTGTAGTCAATTATGGTTCCGTTGAACTTGTAGGAGATGGTGCAGCTGGAAAGGAGGAGGGCTGCAACCATGATAGCGATATGTGCTTTAGATCCCATATTCTTTCAATTTCCTATAAAGTGTGCGCTCTGAGATGCCAAGTTCTGCAGCTACAAGGGCGCGCTTGTTATTATGGCGGCGCAGAGAGTCAAGTATCATCTGTTTCTGCATGTCGTCCATTGATTTTGGCTGGGATGATTCCCCTTGCGCATTCTGCATGAACGGCTCAGTTTGCTGTGGTTCAGCTGCATTGCTCGATATGCTGTTTGCCGCACTTTCAATATTATGCTCAAATGTGGTCTCAATAGGCTCACTGTAAATCTGAGCGTCCTGCCATTTGCTTATATTGTTCTGGCCTCCGTGCTGTGACGTCATGCCGGCAAGAGTCTTCTTTATCTCCTCAATCTCCTGTTTAATCTTGTCATTCTCACCCTTGAGACTGTAGATGACTGTGTAGAGGAACTCACGTTCACGGCTGAAGTCTCCGCCTGAGGCGGCTCCGCTAATCTGTGGTAGACGGCTCTCTGACTCATCCGGCAGATATCCTGACAATACGTCAACCGTAATGTTAGGATCCATCTCTATGGCTGAAATCTGCTCCGCCACATTCTTGAGCTGGCGTATGTTACCCTGCCAGTAGTATGATTTAAGTTTCTCAACCGCCTTGGGGTCAAGTTTTACGGCTATGCGGTGATATTTCTCCGCAAAGTCATTTGCAAACTTCTTGAACAGTATGTGAATATCTTTTTTGCGCTCACGTAGTGGCGGAATGTAGATAGGAATTGCGTTAAGACGGTAGTAGAGGTCCTGACGGAAAGTGCCTTTACGTATAGCCTCCAGCAGGTTCACGTTTGTGGCAGCCACCACACGCACGTCTGTCTTGCGCACGTCTGACGAGCCCACGCGGTAATACTCTCCGTACTGCAATACACGCAGCAGGCGCGCCTGAGTCTGCATAGGCAGCTCTCCAACCTCATCAAGGAAGATAGTACCGCCGTCAGCCACCTCAAAGTAACCCTGACGGTCAGCAAGCGCCCCGGTAAATGAGCCCTTTATATGGCCGAAGAGCTCGGAGTCCATGGTGCCTTCAGGTATGGCTCCGCAGTTCACAACCACATATTTCTTATGCTTGCGAGGACTGAAGTCATGTATGAGTTTTGGAAAACTCTCCTTACCCACACCGCTCTCACCTGTGATTAGCACAGGCAGGTCAGTGGAGGCAATCTGCAGCGCCTTGGTAATGGCGTGGTTAAGTTCAGAGTTGTTTCCTACAATTCCGTATCGTTGTTTAATATCTTGAATGTCAATTGCCATAACGTCTGTTTTTAACTATATCAATTGCTGCGTAGAGAGCCTGGCGGAATGAGTTCTCGGATGCACGGTTCTGTCCGGCAATGTCATACGCTGTGCCGTGGTCAGGTGATGTGCGCACCACACCCAGACCTGCCGTAAAGTTCACGCCGCTGTCCATGCTGAGAGTCTTGAACGGGATAAGCCCCTGGTCATGGTACATTGCAAGGATGGCGTCATATTTGTTATACTCGTCACTGCCAAAGAATCCGTCAGCAGGTAGCGGGCCTACGCAGATTATCTCATTCTCAAGCGCCTCTGTAATGGCTGGCTTGATTATCTCAATCTCCTCCTTGCCTATAACCCCCTGGTCTCCGCTGTGTGGGTTCAGTCCCAGCACGGCGATGCGAGGGCGGCTTATGCCAAAATCCTTCTTCAGAGACTCATTAAGTATTCTTATCTTGTTAAATATCAGTTCTTTTGTAAGTGTCTGTGCCACCTTGGCAATGGGCAAGTGTCCAGTAGCCACGGCGATACGCAGTTTGTCACTCACGAGCAGCATTAGTGCGTCACCCTTGCTGCCGAATGTCTGTTCCAGATACTCTGTGTGGCCTGGGAATGAGAACTGCTCAGACTGGATGTTCTTCTTATTTATAGGTGCTGTCACTAGTGCGTCAATGGCGCCTGCCTTGAGGTCTGCCGCCGCCTTCTCCAGTGCCTGGAATGCAGCTGTGCCTGCCGCCTCTGTGCTTTGTGAAATCTCCACCTTAATCTCGTCACTGTTGCAGTTTATTATGTTGGCACGTTTGTCATTTGCCTCAGCGGCGCTATTAATAAGGTTAAGGTTTACACTGAGGTCCAGCACCTTGCGGTGGTATGCAGCCACCTTTGGTGAGCCGTACACAATAGGTACGCACATGTCAAGTATGCGGTTGTCTTCAAGTGTCTTGAGAATCACCTCATAGCCAATGCCGTTGATATCGCCCTGGCTAATTCCAATCTTTATCTTATTCTCCATCTTTCTTTTCTGAATTGTTAGTTTTTATTGTGTATAGTACTGATTCAAGCTGACGCATGGCATTACGTTTATATTTGTTAGGGGCGTATATGAAAGCCTCAGCTGTAATCACTCTTTGGTTTTCACGGTCAAGGCAGCTGACGCTCACAAACGGGCCGCCCATAATGTCTCCAATAACGGTCCACAAGCCTCTCACCTCTGCGGCGTACTCTCCGTTTTCAAGTGCGGTAGGGGTGAAGATTGGCGGCTCAAAGCGGTACTCTGTGCCCATGTATGAATCTTCTGACGGGCCTGGAATGTTCAGCATCATTACAGAATCACGCTTGTGCAGCAGCATTTCACGTGTAAATGTCTCACGGCAGTCATACGGATAAGTGTATACCACGATGTTCTGTCTAACATCATTGCTGGAGTTTGACATCCATAGGAAGTTCTCATCCTCCTTAAAGCGGTTGAACCCTTTAGGTACCACCATTGATATGCCAAATTTCTTCAGCACCTTCTCCATAGCGGCTGGCTCCTTGTAGTGGCGCTGGTATGCTATGGCACGCTTGCGCTCAGCCTTTATAAAGTAGTTCAGGATGTCTTTCTCATACTTCTCAATGGCGGCTGCCACATCTTTGGAGTTAGGCCCTTGAATCTTGATGATGCTCTGAGGATGTGACCATTTATCATTCTCATCAGTCATCTTCACCTTGCTGTACTTGTCTCCAACGTTCACAATTATAATGTTACGTGCAGGACGCAAGATATCTGTGAACCCCTTGTGTGAGGTCTTTGATATGTTATAGTATGGCTCTGACTGTGGCATGCAAGGCATATCCTGGTTCAGCACTCCAAATATGGCCTCACCGGCAGGACCTTTGGCCACTGAGTCATCAATCACTACCAAAACCTCATTTGAGGTGCCTGTGGCGTTTGGTTTTGTGTTAAGGTTCTTGCACGATGCAAACACTGCTGCAAGACCTAATGCAAATACTAAAAGCTTATTGTTCATAATTTTCAACTGTTAACTGTCAACTGACTAAGCATTCCGCACGCTGCATCAATATCCTGACCACGGGAGCGACGTATGGTTGTTGGTATTTTATATTTCTCTAATTCTTTCATAAAATTCTGCATCGTGGCCGGGGCTGCAGGCTCAAGCTTTGACTCTGGTATCTTGTGAAAGGGTATAAGGTTCACGTGACACTGTATGCCGTGTACCATCTTTGCAAGACGGGCGGCATCTGTGGGTGAGTCATTCACCCCTTTGAACATGGTGTATTCAAAAGACACTCTGCGCTGTCCGCTCCAGTCATATTGCCTTATGAGTTTCAGCACATCCTCAATGGGGTATGCCTTCTCTGCTGGCATGTAGGCGGCTCTGACATCGGGGTAGGGGATATGAAGACTCACTGCCAGGTTACAGCTGCAACTCTCAATGAATGTCTTTAGCGCGGGCATGATACCTACGGTTGAGAGTGTTATGCGCTTGGGGCTCCATGCGTAACCGTACGGGGCGGTGAGTATCTCTATTGATTTGAGCACCTCTGTGAGGTTGTTGAGTGGCTCTCCCATACCCATATACACTATGTTTGTGAGTTCGTCAGCCTTTTCAATGCTCAGCACCTGGTTCAGAATCTGACCTGCGGTGAGGTTTCCTTTGAACCCTTGGCGGCCTGTGGCACAGAACTCACAGCCCATCTGGCAGCCTGCCTGTGATGATATGCAGAGTGTGGCTCGGTCCTTTTCAGGAATGTACACGCTCTCAACAAAACGTCCGTCGCCCACGCTGAACAGGTATTTGACCGTTCCGTCTGCACTGCGCTGTGATTTTACTGGTGCCGTGCGCCCGGTCTCACACATCTGGGCAAGTGTCGCTCTGCCTTTTTTTGATATGTTTGTCATATCATCAAAGGAACAGACTCTTTTCTCATAGAGCCACGATGCTAGCTGTGTTGCGGTGAAACGGGGTAGCCCCGCCTCCGCCACAATATTCTGCAGCTCCGTAAGGGTCAGTCCTAAGAGTGATATCTTTGCATCTTTGCTCATATCTTGGCAAAGTTATGCAAATTATATGACATTTTGGCAGATTCTGGCAACATATTTTCCTATGATGTCAAATTCCAGATTCACCAGCGTGCCCTCTTTTATGCTATGGAAGTTTGTGTTTTCAAATGTGTAGGGTATTATGGACACCTGAAAACTATCCTTTGTAGGGTTGCAAACAGTAAGGCTTACACCATTGACAGTCACTGAGCCTTTGTCCACCGTTATGTAGCCACGGCGGCGCATATCATCTGTGGTGCTGTACTTAAATGTAAAGTACCAGCTGCCTCCGTTCTCTGTTACATCTGTGCATACGGCTGTCTGATCTACGTGGCCTTGAACTATATGCCCGTCAAGGCGGCCGTTCATAAGCATGCTGCGCTCCACATTAACCTCATCGCCCACTTTCCATTCCTTGAGGTTTGAGCGGTCAAGGGTCTCCTTCATAGCTGTAACGGTGTAGTTTTCTCCTTCAATCTTAACTACCGTGAGGCAAACGCCGTTGTGCGCCACACTTTGGTCTATTTTTAACTCAGATGTGAACGGGCATGTAAGTGTAAAATGCACGTTCTCACTCTCTTTCTCAATTTTTACAACTTTTGCAGTTGTTTCAATAATTCCTGAAAACATATCTTTTTATTGTTTAATCGGTGATGCGGTGACGTACTGATGACCGTTAGGGAATAACCGGTTAATCGATTTTATTTCGATTCACCGATTAACCGATTCCACGATTCACCTGTTATCTCCATCTTGCCTTGATAATCCTATACGGATAGCGGCTTTTCATCTCTTTTGCGTTAGGGCAGTCTGCCTTGTGTATCTTGAGGCCGCCGAGCGCGCTGATGAAGCCGAAAATCTCATCGCCGGGCACTGGATGGCAGCACTTGGCAAAGTTCAGCTGCACGCCTTTGGTATCGCTGCCTACAATGAGAATATCACCGTCAAGAATCTTCTTGGGCAGCATTGAGGCCGCATTGGGAACATACTCAGGCTTCTGCTCAGGCTCCTCCTTATGGTCAAAGTTAATGTATAGATCCTTGAGTGACGTTATATCCACCTTGCCTGTGGCTATGTCAATGAATATGTCTGATGTGTTTTTGTAGCCCATCTTGCGCCCCATCTGGTAGAATCGGGCTTCGTCAAACTCCATCTTCCAGTTCTTAAAGCGGCGTTCCACTATCTCAAGCCCCTGTGCCGCCTGTGCCTTCTGAAACTCCTTTATTACCTGACGTATCCTCTGACGTGCCTTTGATGTTACCGCTATGTTTATCCAGTCTGCACGGGGCTGCTGTGTGGATGAAGTGAGCACCTCCACCTGATCTCCGTTCTGCAATACATAACGCATGGTCACATTCTTGCCGCCCACCTTGCCGCCCACGCATGTGTTTCCCACCTTGGTGTGAACGGAGTAGGCAAAGTCAAGCACTGTGGCTCCCTTTGGCAGGCATATAAGTTCTCCCTTTGGCGTGAAGACATACACGTCTTTGTCATAGAGGTCCATTTTGAACTCATCTTTGTCATCGCCAGTGCCACTGTCTGTGCCATTTTCTATGGCTGTGCGCAGACGGCTCAGCCATGCGTCCATTTCACGCTCGCCTTCAATGCCTTTGTAACGCCAGTGAGCCGCCAGACCTTTCTCTGCAATAAGGTCCATGCGCTCTGTTCGTATCTGAACCTCCACCCATTTGTCATCGGGGCCAAGAACGGTGGTGTGCAGACTCTCATAACCATTGTCTTTTGGGTTGGAAATCCAGTCCCTTAGTCTTGACGGGTCTGGCTCATACATGTCTGTGATTATGGAATAGACCTTCCAGCACTCAGCCTGCTCCGCATCGGGGGAGGAGTCTAAGATAATGCGCATGGCAAGAAGGTCAAAAATATTCTCAAAACTTACGTGCTTGTTCTTTATCTTGTTATAGATGCTATGTATTGATTTTGTACGCCCTTTTATATGGAACTTGAACCCTTCCGCCTCCAATTTGTGCTTTATAGGCTCCATAAAGCGTGACATATATGCCTCACGCTCACGTTTGGTATCAGACAGTTTGCCTGCTATGTCATAATAAGCGGTGGGGTTTGTATATTTAAGGCATAAATCCTCCATCTCTGTCTTTATGCCGTACAGACCCATCTTGTGGGCCAGCGGGGCGTAGATGCAGGCTGTGTCTTTTATAACAGAAGAGCGCTTCTCCAGAGGCAGAATGTCTATATTCCTTATATAATATAGCCTCGATGCCAGTTTTATGAATATAACTCTTACGTCTTTTGCAAGTGATAGAAGCAGGTGTTTGAAATTTTCTGTGTCTATCTGCCATGCCTTGTCATATATCTCCTGTACCTTGTGTATTCCCTTCAGTAGCATGGCGGTGTCCTCTCCGGCTGTGCGGATTACTGTGTCCATGTCAGTGGTTCCGCTGTGCAGAAGAGGGTAGAGCATTATGGCGGTGAGGGTGGTCTTGCCCACACCTATCTCATCCTGGGCTATGCGGCATATTTCAAGGCTGCGTGTATAGTCAAGGTTGTCTGGACTGGTGTTCCCACCGCACGCTGTGTAAATGGCTGATATTGATGGATCTAATGTCATTGGTCAAGGAGTTCTATTATTATTTCATGGCTTTTTTTCACCGATGCGAGAGATGACTCAATATATGGCTTCAAATCATTATAGTAACTGTTACGGAAGTAGTAGTCAATGCTGAACTGCGCCTTTCCGTCCTCATAGAAATAGTATTTGAGCAGACGGCGGTCTGTGCTTGTGTTCACCATGTCAAGCTCCGTTATCTGTTTGAAATCGCCGTGGCGGAATGTGTTCTTCTCAATGCTTTCCCACTGGCCGTTTGCGTTATAGGTGCTGAAATAGAAGTCAAGACGGTCCTCCGTGCGCTCATACGGCAGTGCCCTCATGTCATAAAGGCATATTGTGGAGTTGCCTATGAGAGTGTCCACAAATATGGTCACACGCTTCTCTGTAAACGGGTTTGCCGCCAGCTCTGCACGTGCTACTGAGTCTGTAAAACTCTGGCTTACCATCTTGTAGCCTGCCGGCACCTGATACGCTATCATCAGGTCCACATTCTGCACCTCCGGCTCCAGCAACGCCGCGTCATACTTCATACTCCGCTCCCGCACACAAGAGCATAGAAGCAGAAAACTTAGTAATATTATAAATACGTTTCGCATTTCAATTGATAATTTTATATACTCCACTCAGGATGAAGGAATTTAATTTGATTTCGGGTTTTGGTTGTTGCCCGTAGCGGCATTGGCTCCCGAAAAGGGAGGGCACCAGCTCTGCTGGGAGGACCGCCAAGGGCAACAGCCAAAAACGAAATACAACATCAAAACCATCACTCCCAAACATAAACTCTCTTCACGCGTTTTGATACGTTGGTCAGGATTTCGTACGGGATGGTGTTTGTTTTGGCGGCCAGCTCTGAGATGGTGAGGTCATTGTTAAAGATTATGACTTCATCTCCCTCCTGTACGCCCTCAATTCCGGTGATGTCAATCATGCACACATCCATGCAGATGTTGCCTATGAACGGGGCGCGTTTGCCGCCTACAAGCACGTAGCCGTTGCCACGGCCGAACGCACGGCTCAGACCATCGGCGTAGCCAATAGGAATGGCGGCTATGCGTGAGTCACGGGTAAGCACGCCACGGCGGTTGTAGCCCACGGTCTCCCCAGCCTTAAGCTCCTTGATTTGCAAGATTATGGTCTTTAGTGTGGCCACGTTCTGAATGTCAGACTGTTCGTTAAGCCCCACACCGTACAGACCTATGCCTAAGCGCACCATCTCAAACTGGTATTGCCCCAAGCGTTGTACGCCTGATGTGTTGAGAATGTGGCGTATAAGCTCCGGGTTTAGATTCTTCTTTAGATAGTCTGTAGCTCTTGTAAAGCGGGCTATCTGGTTGGCTGTGAACTCATCTTCCTGAGGGTCTTCAGCCGCAGCCAAGTGTGAGAAGGCTGACACGGCCTTTACATTTGGCACCTTCTTTAATATGGCGGTCAGCTCCGGCATATCCTCCTCCATAAAGCCAAGGCGATGCATACCTGTGTCTATCTTTATATGGATAGGGTGCTCCTTTACACCAGCCGCCACAGCCGCCGATATAAACTTGTTCAGCATGGAGAAGCTGTATATCTCTGGCTCCAGATTGTACTTGAAAAGCAAAT
The DNA here is from genome assembly GCA_900316125.1 of uncultured Bacteroidales bacterium. GTDB lineage: Bacteria > Bacteroidota > Bacteroidia > Bacteroidales > Paludibacteraceae > Enterocola. The sequence continues at coordinate 12,650 of ONBO01000025.1, forward strand.
CAAATGTGCCTGGCTCAGGGTCCATTATAATAATGTTGGTCTTTATGCCTGCCTTGCGCAGCTCCACGCCCTCGTCAGCCACAGCCACGCCAAAGTAGTCACAATGGTGATGGCTCAGTGTCTGTGCCACCTGCAGGGCTCCGCAGCCGTAGGAGTCAGCCTTAATCATGGCCACAGTCTTTGTCTTGTGGTCTATGTATGAGCGCAGCTTCTTGAAGTTGTGAACCAGTGCGTTGAGGTTAACCTCCATTACTGTCTGGTGGCGTTTCTGCTCCAGCAGGTTCACTATTCTCTCAAAACGGAAGTGGCGTGCGCCCTTTATAAGGATAATTTCATTCTCAAATTTTGGCGCCGATGCCAAGAGTTCAACGGTGGTTTGGAAAAACTGCGTGCTCAGTGGGAAGAACTCCTTGTGTGAGCAGAGGTCACGCCCCACGGCAATAATGCGGTTTATCTTTTTTTGACGCACCAGCGATGATACCTGTGTGTAGAGTGTGTCACCGTCAAGTCCGCTCTGGCGTATGTCTGATATAATAAGTGTACGCTTCTCAAAGTTCAGTTTTGAGAATGCGTCCATAAGGTTCAGCGCCTCTGTAAGTGAGCTGAGGTCATTACTGTAGGCGTCATCTATAATCTGGCAGCCGTTTATGCCGGTTTTCACCTCAAGACGCATGGCCACTGGCTCCAAGGTGTCAAGTTTTACTGGCACTCCAAGGTATATGCCGCACACAAGGCATTGTATGGCGTTCTGCAGGGAGATGTCATCTGTGAAGCAGACTGTGCATTTGCCTTCAGCCCCCTTGCATATATATGTGAGTTCTGAATTGCCGCCGCTCTTGCGTATCCTGGTTATGTTTACTGTGGCTGACGGGTCATTTACTCCCCACGATATCAGGTTGATATCTGGGTTGATTTTCTTTATTGCGCTGCGTACCTTGCTGCTGTTTTTGAATATGAGCGCCTCTGAATTGCGGAAAAGCTGCAGTTTTTCATTGAGTTTCTCATCGTCTGACGCAAATCCTTCACTGTGTGCTTTTCCAAGGTTTGTGAATATGCCAATGGTTGGCTTTATTATGGCCTCCAGTTTCTCCATCTCTCCCTTCTGTGAGATTCCGGCTTCAAAGATACCTAGGGTGGAGTAGTCTTCAAGCTCCCAGACTGAGAGCGGCACGCCTATCTGTGAGTTGAAACTTTTAGGTGAGCGTGTTATACGGAACGATGTCCCGATGGCTGCATATAGCCACTCTTTCACTATGGTTTTGCCGTTGCTGCCGGTGATGCCTATCACTGGGATGTGGAATCTGGAGCGGTGGTGTGCCGCCAGTGTCTGCAGCGCCTCCACTGTATTGTCTGTAATGAAGTAGTTGGCGTCTGTTAGGCCTTCAGGCTTTGACGATGCTACAAAATTCCTCACGCCTGCATTATATGCAGACTCTATAAACTGCTCTCCTGACGCACTCTTTGTGGTAATGGCAAAGAACAGTGTGTCTGATGGATAGAGAATGGTTCTTGTATCTGTACTGAGATACGTTACGGCGGCATCGGGGTTGGAAATATGAGCCTCGCATTTTAGTATGTCCGCTATTTCAGACGGTGTGTATTTCATTTCTGCTGGGTTTTATTATCGTTGGTTTTATCTCTTAGTTTTTCTGACATAAGCTCCTCAAATGGCAGCCCTGTTATCTTGGTTATCTGCTTGAAAAGATACCATAGGGCTATCACCATTACTATGGTTGACGGCAGGGCTATGGCTGGGTAGCTGAGTGCCGTGAGTTTGCCGAGCTCCTGATTGAACGCCTCTGTGCCTGACGGGCTCTTTACTATTATCTTTGTGAGCGTGAAGTTCAGCACTGTGGAGAGCAGGAACGAGGCTCCCACCATATATGTGGAGTTGCGCAGCACCTTTTCAAAATGCTCCTCCTCTCCTTTCTCCTTCAGTATGCCGTCTATGCGTTTTACGTCCATAAACTCCTCATTATAAAAGAGTTTCTTGATTAACGGGTATGGTGTCCACAGCGATATTATCACTGCTGCGCCTATCAGCAGCGGCACTGCGGCCTCTTTATACGCCATCCACTCTGACGGCAGCTCCAGCACTCCTATTATGCCTGTGCAGAATATGCTCACCAGTCCTATCACGGCGATGAAACCTACCTGCTTCTGCACTATGAGTTCATAGAGGCTGAGGCCTATAGGGAACGCTAATGCTATCAGAAACCCTGGCAGTACGCCAAGGTGCGCTGCGTCACTGAACTTGCTGAGGATTATGGCTGGGATCACAATGCTCACAAGGATACTGACTATGGGGTTGGTCTTTTTTTTCATAAATAATTTTTTCGTTTTTGATTATGATTTTTTAATCCAATCTTCGGACTCAGCCCTTTTGTAAAGGGCTTCGGCCTTCCCATACGGGTCTGTGACCCTATGGGCCCCTCCCGCTATACGTCTCCGCGGGTGGAGACGCCTCAGATTTGAATTAAAAAATCATTCTCCATCCTCCATTCTCCATTAATTTTCAACTTTATTCACTTCGTTCATCAACACGTCAACTCTCAACTCTCAATTCTCAACTCTCAATTCTCAACTCCTCGATTATTCACTGACGTTCATCAACACGTCACCGATTCACCGCATCACCGATTAAACGCTTCACCTCCATAATCCTCTGCAGTCTTGCTCGGTCTTCGGCGCTGCCGGGGCGGGTGGGGCGATGGTTCTCCAGTTTTCTTAGTTTGTCATATTCTGTGCAGAGTTTCTTGGTCTCTGCGCTGAAATAGCACTCCGCAAATTTTTCCCAGATGTAGTCTATGGCTGCATCGCTGGGGTGAATCATGTCTGACGCAAAGAAACGGTAGTCTCTCAGGTCATCATTCATGATTTCATAGCTTGGAAAGTATGTGCAGTTTTCTGCTGCGCTGCATATCTTGTCCACAGCTATAAGCAGTGTGGCTTTATCAAGGCGGCTCTCATGCAGTCCGTATTTCAGGTAGCGGATTGGGCTCACTGTGAATATGAACTTCTTATCGGGGTGAGCCTTTGCCAGATTTATGTACATCTCTGCTATCTCTTCTATGCTGAGGCTTCCTTTTTGGAACTCTTTCTGATCTGTGTGATGGCAGTTGGCTACCACCTTTCCGCTGCTTTTGAGTATGTAGGTGCGGGCGGTGCCGAATGTGAGTATCACTATGTCTGCCTTGTTCCAGAACTCTTCGCCTGCCGCAATCTCTTTGTTCATCTCCTGCAGGGCCTCTTCCTTGGTGCTTCTTGAGTATGAGCTATGGAAACTGTAATGGCTGTAGAGCCCTTTGTCTTCTATCAGCTCCTTTTCTGCTATAGAGGCGCCTTCGGCAAGCATTTTGATTGAGCTTAACACCGATGCAGGGTTATATATGGCGCCGAACGGATGGTACGCCGTCAGCCCATGGTAGGCTGCCTTGGCGGAGATATTCTGCGCAAAGCATGACCCTAAGAACAGAATGCGGTCTTTATGACTGATTCTGAACGGTGATTTGGGTTCTATTTCTGTTCGGAAATTCATTAACTTTCAACTCTCAACTCTCCATTCTCCATTAATTCTCAATCAATTTTAGTACCTCATCAATGTCCGGGCTGAGGATTATCTCAGTGCGGCGGTTCTTCTGGCGGGCCTCAGGGGTGTTCTTTGCGTCAACAGGGCAGTACTCGCCGCGGCCGGCTGCCGTGATGTTGGCTGGGTCCACGCTGCTGTTCTTGAGTAGGATTCTGACTACTGCGGTGGCGCGCTTAACGCTGAGGTCCCAGTTGTCAATCACATTGCCTGTGCCGTTGTACGGTACGTTGTCTGTGTGGCCTTCAACCAGGATGTTGAGGTCTGTGTGTTGTGCAAGTATGTCTGAAAGGTTCTTTAGAGCGGCTTCGCCGTTCTTGTTCACATCCCACTTGCCTGACTGGAACAGGAGCTGCTCATCAAGACTCACATAGATTCTGCCGCCACGGGTGCTCACCTGTATGCCGTCATCGCCGTAAGAGGCAAGGGCGTTCTTAATCTTGTCCTTTATCTCCTGCATCTTGCGCTCTTTCTCCTTAATCAGCTCGTTAAGCTCTGAGATTTTCTTGTTTTTCTCCTCAAGCTCTTTTTGCTTATCTGCAAGGTCACGCTCTGCCTGGAACAGTGCGTCCTCTCTCTTTATCAGCTGGCTCTGAAGGTCTTGCATCTCTGCCATTAGCGCCTGAACCTCCTCCTTGCTCTTTGATGTGCTCAGTTTTTCAAGCAGGTTCATGTTCTGCTCCTGCATCTTGGCGCAGTCCTCCTGAACGCGTTTCAGCTCACGTGATAGGTTAGTGGTGTCTGCCTCCATCTTCTGCTTTGCCGCCTTCAGTCTCTCAAGTTCGTCTGTTAGCTCCTTGTTCTTAACATTAGCTGCTTCAAGTTTTTCATTGCAGTTTTGCGCATCATCATAATATTTTGACGCAAGTGCCTGTGCCTCATTGTATTTTTCCTGTGTTACGCACGATGTCAACATCGCCGTGCCCGTTACGGCAAGTGCAATTAAAATGTTCTGTAGTTTCATTGTTTATTATTGGTTGTTTTGAGTGAACAAAGATAATGAAAAATTTTCGTACCTTTGTGCGTGCGTAGGTATATTAATTATGCAGAATTTGGAGGATAAATACCCGTTGCTTTGGTCAATTGACAGCCCAAAAGATTTGAGGCGCCTTGACAAGAACTCTCTGGAGCAGGTGTGCAAGGAGTTGCGTGGCTTTATAATTGACTCTCTGTCAGTGAATCCCGGCCATCTGGCTTCAAGTCTTGGCACCGTGGAGCTCACTGTGGCTCTGCATTATGTGTTCAATACGCCTGATGACAGGATTGTGTGGGACGTGGGGCATCAGGCCTACGGACATAAGATTCTGACGGGGCGCAGAGACCGCTTTGACACTAACCGTAAGTTCCACGGTATTAGTGGTTTTCCTAATCCTAAGGAGAGTGAGTATGACGCATTTATAGCCGGTCACGCCTCTAACTCCATATCGGCGGCGCTTGGTATGAGCGTGGCTGACCTTATGGAGAATAACAACAAGAAGGTGGTGGCTGTGATAGGTGACGGCGCCATGACAGGCGGTCTGGCTTTTGAGGGACTTAACAATGTTTGTGAGAACCCCAATAATCTGCTGATTGTACTGAATGACAACAATATGTCTATTGACATGCCGGTGGGCGGTCTTAACAAATACCTCACTGATATCACCACTTCCAAGTTCTACAACGATGTCCGCTTTAAGTCATATCACCTGCTTAAGAAGATGGGTGTTATGAATGAGAGCAAGCGTGACAAGATGATGCGAATGGGTAACTCAATTAAAACAAGTTTCACTGGTTCGCATAATATATTTGAGGGTTTGAATATTAGATACTTCGGACAGGTTGACGGACATGACGTAATGCAGCTTGTCAAGGTTCTTACTGATATAAAAGACTTTGAGGGACCTCGTGTGCTGCATATAAAGACTGTGAAGGGCAAGGGGTATGCCCCTGCTGAGAAGAATGACACAGTATGGCACTCCCCGGGGCTGTTCAAAGTGGAGACTGGCGAGCGTATCAAGTCTGACACATCAGGCATTAAGCGCTATCAGGATGTGTTCGGACTCACGCTGCTGCAGCTTGCTGAGAAGAACGAGAAGATTATCGGTATAACTCCGGCTATGCCTACAGGTTGCTCCATGAATATTATGGCTGAGAAGATGCCAGACCGCGTGTTTGACGTGGGTATTGCTGAGGGGCACGCTGTAACTTTCTCTGCCGGTCTTGCCAAAGAGGGGCTCATGCCGTTCTGTAACATCTACTCTTCATTCATGCAGCGTGCATACGACAATATGATTCATGATGTGGCGCTCCAGAACCTTGACATGGTTCTCTGCCTTGACCGTGCAGGTCTTGTGGGGCAGGACGGACCTACACATCACGGAGCGTTTGACATTGCATACCTGCGTCCTATACCAAACCTTACAATAGCATCGCCGCTCAATGAGCGCGAACTCAGAAATATACTTTACACCGCACAGACAGAGGGTAAAGGCCCGTTTGTGATTCGATATCCTCGTGGAAAATGTGAGGGTACGGGCTGGGAGAACCTGCCGTTTGAAGAGATGGCTGTAGGTAAGGGTGAGTGCATGAAGGAGGGCACTGATGTAGCTGTACTGACATTCGGCCCTGTGGGTAACTTTGCCGCCAAGGCCATTGAGGCGCTTGAACCTAAGGAGGCGGCCAAGGTGGGCTGGTTCAATATGCGTTTTGTTAGGCCGCTTGACACAGAGATGCTTGACTATGTGGCAAAACATTACAAATATGTCATTACAATAGAGGACGGTGTGCGTAAGGGCGGATTTGGCAGTGCTGTGCTGGAGTACTATGCAGACTCCGATGTGCAGATTCCAGTTTCACGCCTCGGACTCCCTGATCAGTTTGTGGAGCACGGACTTCCGTCTGAATTATATAAATTAACGGGACTTGACTCTGACGCCATTAAGGCGGAGATATTAAAACACTTATAGTCTATTCCATTTATGGCCAGACAGAGATTTGACAAAGTACATTACAGTTTCAACCCCCATACTCTCAAGTATGAGAAGGTGGTTCGTGACTGGCGGTACTACCTCAAGCGGGTGTTCGGAATACTCGGGCTTGGGGTGGCATCGGGGGCTTTGTTCTTTTTCCTGTATATAACCTTCATTCAGTCACCGGCTGAGCGTCAGCTTGTTGAGGAGAATAACATGATACGCACACAGTTCAAGGTGCTAAACCGTCAGCTGGATGACGCCATAAAGATTATGGAGATTATAGAGGAGCGTGATGATAACTTTTACCGTGTGATGCTTGAGGCGGACTCCATTCCTATCTCAATGCGCAAGGGAACATCCTCTCTTACCGCCCGCTATGACAAGTGGAAGAACCTGCGTGTGGGTGACATTGTGAAAGAGACCACACAGAAGATGGACGTGCTTAACCGTATGCTCTATATTCAGAGTTCATCATTTGATGAACTGGTGGATCTGGCTCTTAAGAATGAGGACCGCTTGAAACACATTCCTGCCATTATGCCGGTGATGAACAAGGATTTGAAACGCACTGCATCGGGGTACGGATACCGTATAGACCCTATATACCAGACCAAGCGTTTCCATAAAGGAATGGACTTTTCTGCTGAAGTGGGCACCGAGATATACGCCACAGGAGCCGGCACCGTTACTTTTGCAGGCTGGAAACAGGGCTACGGAAACTGTGTTATGATTGACCATGGATATGACTATGAGACTCTTTACGCTCACTGTAGCAAGATTAAGAAGGGTCTGCGCCGTGGCAGTAAGGTTCAGCGCGGCGATGTTATAGCATACGTGGGCAATACTGGTAAATCCACCGGTCCGCACCTGCACTATGAGGTTCATGTGGACGGACAGCCGCAGAACCCGTCACACTACTACTATCTTGACCTCTCACCGGACCAGTATGATGAGATGATTCGTATAGCGTCTGATAGCGGTAAAATGTTTGACTGATGCTTAAGGAGGGTAAACTATATTACACGATAGGTGAGGTGGCTGAGATGCTTGGCATAAGCACGTCTAACATCAGGTATTGGGAGAGTGAGTTCCCGCATATAAAACCAAAGATGAATCAGTCTGGCAAACGTGCCTACACTGACAAGAATATTGAGGCTGTGCGTCTCATTCAATATCTGCTCCGTGACAAGCGTATGACCATTGAGGGCGCCAAGCTCTATCTAAAAGATAACCGCCATACTTACTTGGAGCGTTCAGATAATATTAATGTGGTTGATGAGCTTTTGAAAATCAAGGCAGAACTGGCTGAGATACGTCATGAGCTCAATATTTTTGATAAGGATAAGATAAAATGAATATAGAGGAGGCTGCCAAGTTGATTAAAAAGAGACCCGCCGATGCGCACAAAGGCGTATTTGGCAAGGCTCTGCTGTGTGTGGGCAGCTATGGAATGATGGGAGCGGCTGTGCTTAGCGCTCGTGCGTGTTTGAGAAGCGGGGTGGGGCTTTGTTATGTGTGCGCTCCTGAGCGTTGCCTTGACATAGTTCAGATTTCAGTCCCTGAGGCGGTTTTCAGATTTGAACTTGATGACCTTGCCGTGTATGACGCCATAGGCGTGGGCTCAGGCCTGGGAAGTGGCGCAGATGCGGTGAACAAAGTGGATTACATTCTTGGCAAAGCCACATCGGGGCTGGTTATAGATGCTGACGCCATAAACATTATTGCGGAAAAGCAGTGGCAGGGCCGCATACCTAAGGGTGCTGTGCTTACTCCCCATGCTGTGGAGTTTTCAAGGCTTACAGGCTGCAGCGGCAATCGCGGCGAGCAGATTAAAGCGGCGCAGAAGTTTGCCGTAGAGCATGGGGTGGTGGTAGTTCTAAAGGGTGCCGGTACGGCTGTTGTAAATGCAGACGGCGCTGTGGATATCAACACCACTGGCAATAGCGGTATGGCTACCGCTGGCAGCGGCGATGTGCTGACCGGCATAATCACCGGACTATTTGCGCAGGGCTACAGCCCGTTTGACGCAGCACGCCTTGGGGTGTTCCTGCATGGCTTGGCTGGTGACATCGCTGCGGCGGAAGTATCTGAATATTCTTTAATAGCGAGTGATATAGTAAATCGTATAGGATTTTCATATGATAGAATATTATTTCACACTTCGGACTCAACCTCTCTGTGAGAGGTTTCGGCCTTCCCATTATGGTCTGTGACCATAACGGGCCCCTCCCGCTATACGTCTCCGCGGGTGGAGACGCCTCAGTTGTGAAACAATATTCTACCATATACAATTAGAAAAATTAATTCAACATTCAATTATATGATGACTTCAAAAGAAATTCGTAAGTCTTTTTTAGACTTTTTTCAGTCAAAGGGACATAAGATAGTTCCGTCAGCGCCAATGGTGGTTAAGGATGACCCTACGCTTATGTTTACAAACGCTGGTATGAACCAGTTCAAGAACATTATCTTAGGTAATGACCCAATAGTATACTCACGTGTGGCGGATTCACAGAAGTGCCTGCGTGTGAGCGGTAAGCATAATGACCTTGAGGAGGTTGGGCATGATACATACCACCACACCATGTTTGAGATGCTTGGCAACTGGAGCTTTGGAGATTACTTTAAGGCTGAGGCTATAGGATGGGCTTGGGAGTATCTTACAGAGGTTCTGAAACTTGATAAAGACCGCCTTTATGTAACTGTGTTTGAGGGAGCAGAGGCGGAAGGCCTTAGCCGTGATGACGAGGCTGCATCCATTTGGGAGAAATATATTGCAAAGGACCGTATAATCAACGGTAACAAGCATGACAACTTCTGGGAGATGGGTGATACAGGTCCTTGCGGTCCGTGCTCAGAGATTCATATTGACCTGCGTTGTGATGAGGAGCGAGCCAAGGTTAATGGCCGTGACCTTGTGAACAAGGATAATCCACAGGTTATTGAGATATGGAACAATGTGTTTATGCAGTATAACCGTATGGCAGACGGACATTTGGAACCGCTACCTAAAAAGGTTATAGACACAGGTATGGGTTTTGAGCGCCTGTGCGTAGCGGTACAGGGCAAGCACTCAAACTATGACACAGATGTTTTCCAGCCGTTGCTTAAGGCTGTAGGCTCCATCTGTGGTTGTGAGTATGGTAAGGATGCCAAAACAGATGTGGCTATGCGTGTGGTTGCAGATCATATACGTACCATAGCCTTTGCCATTACAGACGGTCAGCTGCCGTCTAACGCCAAGGCTGGTTATGTTATTCGCCGTATATTGCGTCGTGCTGTACGTTACGGCTACACATTCCTTGGTAGAAAAGAGGCGTTTATGTACAAACTTATACCTGCCCTTATTGCCAATATGGGAGAGGCCTATCCTGAGCTTATTGCCCAGCAGGAGCTTATAACCAAGGTGATAAAGGAGGAGGAGGATTCATTCCTGCGCACACTTGAAACAGGTATTCGCCTGCTTGACAAGGTTATGGCAGACGCTAAAAAGGCTGGCAAGACAGAGATTTCAGGTGTGGATGCCTTTACTCTTTATGATACATTCGGGTTCCCGCTTGACCTTACACAGCTTATATTGAAGGAGAATGCATTAGGTGTTGACATCGAGGGCTTCAACGCTGAGATGCAGAAGCAGAAAGACCGCGCCCGTAACGCAGCCGCTGTGGAGACTGGTGACTGGGTGGTGCTTGCAGAGGGTGAGACTGAGTTTGTAGGCTACGATGTAACCTCTGCTGAGACTTCAATTCTGCGTTACCGTAAGGTTTCTCAAAAGGGCAAGGATCAGTATCAGGTAGTGCTATCTGTTACTCCGTTCTATGCTGAGATGGGTGGTCAGGTTGGTGACACTGGCGTGCTTGAGAGTGCAAATGAGAAGATTGAGGTTATTGACACAAAGAAGGAGAATAACCTGCCTGTGCATATCATCAAGAAACTTCCGGAAAATCCAGCCTCTAAGTTTACTGCTAAGGTTGATACAGAGCGTCGTGCGGCTATTGAGGCTAACCACTCTGCAACTCACTTGCTTCAGGAGGCTCTGCGTAACCTGCTTGGAACACACGTGGAGCAGAGAGGCTCATTTGTATCACCACAGGTGCTGCGTTTTGACTTCTCTCATTTTGAGAAACTTACACCTGAGCAGATACGTACAGTGGAGCGTGCGGTTGCGGTGGTACTCACGTTAAAGCTACAGGCTGCATAGGACTGTTTAAGATAGTGTCTGAAAGTTCCATCGCTGCTGGCATTAGAAGAATTGAGGCTGTTACTGCTGCACAGGCTGAGCGTATGGTGGAGGAACTGCAGGAGAAGCAGAACACTATGCGTGAACTCTTCAATAATGTGCCAGACTTTGCATCGGCGGCCAAGAAACTTATAGAGGACAACTCTTCACTGCATAAGCAGATAGAGGAGTTTATGCTCCAGAAAGCTGAGCAGATGCGTGAGAAACTGATGTCACAGGCACAGGAAGTGAATGGCGTAAAGGTTATCACATACGTGGGAGAGGAGAATCCAGACCTCTTTAAGAGTGTGGTTCCGGCTTTCAAAGGCAAGTTCACCGATGTCAAGTTTATGTTTGTGGTGGGCACTGTATGGCAGGGCAAGCCTAATATCACCGTGGTGCTTTCAAAACCAATGGTTGACGCTGGCTACAACGCAGGCAATATGGTAAAGGCTGCTGCTAAGTTTATTCAAGGCGGTGGTGGCGGTCAGCCGTTCATGGCTTCAGCTGGCGGCAAGAATCCAGCCGGTATACGTGATGCCGTTGAGAGCGTGGTAAAATCCATTGCTGAATAATTGAAAGTATTGTTAGTTGATAAAGAAAAATACAAAAAGAGAGGGTGACTAAAAACTTTTTAGTCACCCTCATTGTTTGTGTTGTATGTTTTTGCGAATTATAGCGGATAGCCGTCAAAATCATATAGCACGGTAGATAGATAGCGCTCGCCTGTGTCTGGAAGCAAAACTACTATCTTCTTACCTTTGTTCTCAGGGCGTTTGGCTATCTGGGCTGCTGCGTATGCCGCTGCGCCGCTGGAGATACCTACAAGCACGCCGTCTTCCTGAGCAAGCTCACGGCCTGTGCGGATAGCATCGTCGTTCTCAACATCAAACACCTCATCTATATATTGTGAACTGTATGTGTCTGGCACAAAGCCGGCTCCAATTCCCTGAATTTTATGAGGGCCGCTTGCGCCACCGTTAAGTACAGGTGATGATTTAGGCTCCACAGCAATAACCTTGATGTTAGGGTTCATCTCTTTAAGAAACTTGCCAGTGCCAGAAACTGTGCCTCCAGTACCAACGCCAGCCACAAATATATCCACCTTGCCGTCTGTCTGGTTCCAAACCTCAACACCTGTGGTCGCATAGTGCTTAGCAGGGTTAGCAGGATTGACGAACTGACCAAGGATTATACTGCCAGGTATGGAGTCACGCAAAGCCTCGGCTGCAGCTATCGCACCCTTCATTCCATCCTTGCCTGGGGTCAGACGAACCTCTGCTCCGTATGCCTTTACAAGGTTCCTGCGCTCCACGCTCATGGTGTCAGGCATTGTAAGAATAAGGTGATAACCTTTAACGGCACTTACAAGTGCAAGCCCCACGCCTGTGTTTCCGCTGGTTGGCTCAATTATGGTTGCGCCCGGTTTGAGGATTCCACGCTTTTCAGCGTCCTCTACCATTGCAAGCGCAATACGGTCCTTCACACTGCCACCTGGGTTAAAAAACTCAACTTTGGCTATTATCGGAGTATCCAATCCGTTTGATTTTGAAAACTTCTCAAGTTCTACAAGAGGAGTGTTACCTATTAAATCGGTAAGTTTTTTAGCAATCTTTGTCATAATGCCTGCAAATTTAATTAATATATTATTACAATGTATTTTGAACGTTAAATTAGCTCAAGAGAATTTTTAATATCCTCAATAATATCATCAATATGCTCTGTGCCTATGCTTAGGCGTACTGTTGACGGAGTGATGTGCTGCTCTGCAAGCTCCTCTGGTGAGAGCTGTGAGTGTGTGGTGGTGTAAGGGTGTATTACAAGGCTCTTTACATCTGCCACATTTGCAAGCAGTGAGAAAATCTTCAGGTTGTCAATGAACTTCCAAGCCTCCTCCTGGCCGCCCTTAATCTCAAAGGTGAAGATGGAACCGCCGCCGTTAGGGAAATATTTTTTATAGAGCTCATGGTCTGGATGTGACTCAAGGCTTGGGTGGTTTACGCTCTTTACCTTTGGATGGTTGGCTAAGAACTGAACAACCTTGAGGGCGTTCTCTGTGTGGCGCTCCACTCTCAGGCTGAGAGTCTCCACACCTTGCAGAAGTATCCATGCGTTGAACGGCGATATGGCCGCACCTGTATCACGGAGAATCACCGCACGTATTCTGGTTACAAAGGCTGCAGCGCCTGCTACATCGGCGAAGACAGCTCCGTGATAACTTGGATCAGGTTTGGCAAGGGTTGGAAATTTATCAGGGTTGGCCTTCCAGTCAAACTTACCGCCGTCTACTATGACGCCGCCAAGTGAAGTGCCGTGACCACCAAGAAATTTAGTGGCTGAGTGTACCACGATGTCGGCTCCGTGCTCGATGGGGCGTATAAGGTACGGAGTGCCGAATGTGTTATCCACTATCAAAGGCAGCCCGTGCTTGTGAAGTCTCAGCAAACACCACTTTGGTGTTTGGCTTGATAGCCTTTTCAAGAGCGTCAAGGTCATTGACTTTTACTATTGTGTTACTTACGCCTTGATTTGCAAGTGTGTGAACTATAAGATTATATGAGCCGCCATAAAGATTGTCAGCTGCTACGATATGGTCTCCTGCTTGAACAATATTCTGCAATGCGTATGTAATTGCCGCTGCACCAGACGCCACTGCCAAGCCTGCCACACCTCCTTCAAGGGCTGCCACACGCTCCTCAAAAACTCCCTGAGTGGAGTTTGTAAGACGTCCGTAGATATTACCTGCATCACGAAGCCCGAAACGGTCTGCCGCATGCTGTGAGTTATGAAACAAGTAAGCTGCAGTTTGATAAATAGGTACTGCACGTGAATCTGTTGCTGGATCTGCGCTCTCCTGACCTACATGAAGCTGGAGAGTTTCAAAGTGAAGTTTTTTCTGTGTACTCATAATCTATAAATTTTAATTGTTTATTCTGTGCATTATTGAATCTAACTTTGCTATCGGTTCACCGATTAACCGGTTCACCGGTTCACCGATTAACCTTTCTTCATTGCAAAGATACAGCCTTTTAGAAATATCTTCCAAATAGTTTTGAAAACTCAGAAAATATACCTACTTTTGCAAAATAAACTATGCTGACATTCCACATTGTGGTGGAAATTTAACCCTCTATAGAATAGAATTCTGCAATTTTTGACACCAAAACCAGTAATGCGATGGAAAATCTTGACCAAATTGACCTAAAAATTCTTAGAACGCTGCAAAAAAACGCAAAACTAACTACAAAGGAGCTCGCGGAGGCTGTGAATCTGACCCCGACTCCAGTGTTTGAACGACAGAAGAGATTGGAGAAGCAGGGCTATATAAAAAAATATGTGGCGGTGCTTGACCCTGACAAACTGAACCAGAGTCTTATGGTTATCTGTATGGTGAAGCTGCAGCAGATAAACAACAGCATTGCGCAGAGATTTACGGCTGAGATAAACAAACTGCCGGAAGTGATTGAATGTTACAACACCTCCGGCAATTATGACTATATGTTAAAGGTACGCTCCTCAGATATGAAGCACTACCAGGAGTTCATACTGAACAAGCTTGGTGTGATAGAGAACGTAGGCTCCATAGAGAGCACCTTTGTTATGAGTGAAGTCAAACAGAATAACGGAATAAACATTTAACTGCTATCATTACCTAAAAAAACAATACCCGGCAGTTTGATTGCTCAGGGACTGTCGGGACTTAACGTAGCAAAGTTACAAACTTTATTCGATTTTTTAAAATGTTTTTAATACAAATTTACGGTACAAATTTTCTGTTTCAAACACACATTATCTTACTACTAACAGACCCTACGTGATCTAGTCCATACAGTAAGGCATTAGCGTTTATTCCCATCCACTGAAAAAGCTGCATAATAATTATGTAACAATATAGCACTCTATTTGTGTCAATGCCGCCTGTTGCACCAAAACAAATAGGTTCGTGGTGTGCTATACGATTTCGTATTTGGTTAACAGTGTCTAAGTTGCCAAAGACGTATGTGTTATCATATTGATGTTGAGCTGTTGAAATTGGCTTATTAGGAAATATCCGTAAAAGACAGCGGTTTGTTAGACGATAGTGAACGTTATTGAACATAAACTTCCATACGCCAAACTCCATTTCAGCTAATAATTTTGTATGTGTATAGTTGTTATCCCTTAGCACTAGTGTCCCGTTAAAATTTGGGACGATTAAAAATTAATTAAATAATCCCGGCAAAAGGGGATAATCTTGATCTTTGAAATTATTGAGTTTAGCCTTCTCAAACAACTCGGATAAGGGAGTCTTGTCAGTAAGAGACATACTTAGGATTTGTAGTATTTCATAGGTTGAACGTTTAATGTGCATATCATGTTGCACAATAGCCACAAGGCAGTACGCAGTTATCGCTGCGCTTACCTGTATCCGCACTGCGTTTTCTGTCGTGCCCCAGAACTTTTTGATTTTCAAGTGCTGTTTGAGCCATTTGAAAAAAAGTTCAACAAGCCATCTGTTCTTATAAAGATTGGCGATCTCTGTGGCTGTGATATGAGTTGCGTTGGTCAGAAACGAGAAGTCTCTGTCCTGTTCGTCATCATGGAATCTGACCAGTCTCAGAGTGTCAGGGTACTTTGCGGCAGAAAGATTTTCTGTCAGCTGTATTATGGCATCTGTCAGGATGTTCTTGGGTAGCCGTTTGCGCCATTTTACGCATTTGTACTGCAGATTCTTCTTGGATCTCACTACAAAGAATGACTGTGCCAGATTGATCTTATACAGTTCCTTGAATGCATTGTAACCGCGGTCAAAGATATAATAAGAGCCAACCTCTAACGGTATTGTCTTAATGGCTTTTTTTGAATCATGCACCTTTGCCTCTGTTATATGGTAGAATGCAGGCACCTGAGTCTCCACATCAAACAGAGTATGGACTTTTATTCCACCTTTGTGTTTCCTGAACTTTGCCCATTTGAAGATGGATAGACATAAAGGTATCGTGGTTGAGTCGAACGCATACACATGGCCACCCAGATTGAAGATATCTGTTACACGTTTTGCTCTCGCTTGGTCCATCATGAAGAACGCGAACTCCTCAAATATGCGGTAGTCTCGGTTTTGATTTGCTGTGGCGAGAGTGGTTTTACGAACCATTTCTCTGCCAAGCCCAAGGTGATAGCATTTTGACCTGTGCGCTTCTATCGCTATAATCAGGTCTCGCAGGCTCTCCCTGTTTGACAGTTGACCGAACATGAGCGCCAATAGTTGGTCCCAGAATGTGAAGTGCTTCACGTAATGGTCTCCATTATACTTCTTGACAATTCTCAAAAACTTGAAATTGTCCAAAAAACTGACTAATTGAGCAAACACATATTTTTCTTTGTTCATTGCAAAATTTAATTTTCTGCAAATCTACAAATTCAAATCGTTGCGCGCTCAGAATCCTTGTAACAGGCTAAATTTCAATTATTTCAAAGAACTTTTATCGATTTTAACGGGACAGTAATGA
>ONBO01000071.1 GCA_900316125.1 uncultured Bacteroidales bacterium
GCAGGTGTGCTTTTCATAAACAGCTACAGGGCTTCCATTAGGGTGGCGTATGACCGCCTTACCGCTATGGTTAGCGGAGGTCAGACATCGGGTCAGATGCTTATGTTCCCTGAAGTGCTGGAGCTTACACCGTCAGAGAACACTCTGTTTCTGGAGAACAAGGCCTCATTTGAGGCTGTAGGCTACAGCTTTGAGCCGTTCGGTCCCACTGCGTACCAGATAATCAGCGTGCCTTCACTGGTGGCTGACTCTGATGCTGTAGCCATAATTAAGGAGATGGTAAATGATTCTGATAACAAGGATGTGGCGCTAGAGCTTAAAGAGAGGCTGGTGCGCTCACTTGCCGTAAAGAGCGCCGGACGTGGCGGCATAGAGAACGAGGAGGCGGCAAGGCGCCTCACAGAAGAGCTTAACCGTTCATCCATGCCTGCCTATTCTCCCGATGGATTGCCCATTTTTTTCACAATGAGCATTGACGACATAAAAAAGCATATAGGATGAAGAAAACTCTTACTCACGTAATCAGCATATTACTCACAGCCATAGTTAGTGTTTGTGCTGCAAACGCCGCTGACACTGTTTATGTGGAGGTCCCTAAGGCTGCCACGCCTGAGAAGCCGGCAAAACTGAAGCCGAAGTTCCTCTACAATGTGGATTTCCTCTTTTTCTTTGATAACCGTGAGTATGACAAGTCTCCGTATCAGCGTTCTCAGACGCTTTTTGGGGCGCGCCTTTCCCCTGAGATAGGCGTAGGCATTGCAGACAGTACCATAGGTGACCACCGCCTTATGGCAGGCTGCTCCTACATTCAGCCTATAGGTGCTGACTACAAGAATGCCAAAGTGCTGCCTACAGTATATTATCAGTATGGTTACAAGGGTTTTAAGGCTCATTTAGGTCTGTTGCCGTTTACTAAGATGATAGAGGAGTTCCCGGACTATCTGCAATATGACTCTATTGCCTATTTTCACCCAAACATACAGGGTGCGCTCTTTAACTACCGTGACCGCCGTGGCTTTGTGGAACTCATGTGTGACTGGCGTGGCATGTGGTCTGAGACCACTCGTGAGGCGTTCCGTGTAACTGTGAACGGCAGATATGAATATAAGTGGTTCTTTGTGGGCGGACGCGCCATGATGAACCACCTGGCCTGCTACTCGCCTGAGTACAAAGAGGGGCCGCAGCCTGGCGTGTGTGATGATTTGATGGGTAGCGCATACGTGGGCTTTAATATAGGTAAGGTTACCCCGCTTGACTCATTTGTGGTGAGGGCGAGCTATATAATAAGTATGGAGAATGACCGCGATGCTGATATTCACAAGATGCCGCAGGGCGGCCTGCTTGAGATATTCCTGCGCTGGAGATGGATTGGCTTTAGAAACGTGACATACTACGGAGATCCTCAGATGCCTTTGTACCCCAAATACCATTCTCTGCTGAATCAGGGAGACCCATTCTATCAGGCACGCTTCTATAACCGCTCAGACATATTCTTCTACATATTTAATAACAGCTTTGTAAACTGCTTTGCATCTGCAAACTTCCACTATGCTGACGGAGTGTTTGTAACCCAGCAGCAGATAGTGGCGCAGTTCTCACTTGACGGTGTGTGGGGATTCCGCACCAACAAGCACAAGCTGAGAACCATACTGGGGAAATAATAGTTCCGTTTTTTGTAACATAAATTTAACAAAGCACGCCTTGTGTGTTAAAAATTTTAAGAAACAAGGCCTATTTATGTTAAATTCCTTTTGCAGGCTGACACATATCACTACTTTTGCGGAGACGCGGTGATGGTGGAAAGTGATTCCAGGATAATTGCACCACGCACGTGGGAGGATGAACTCGGGGATTGGATGAGGGACTTTTTCAATTCGCATTCAGAAGAATTGACTGCTAATAGATTGCGTCCTTGGACTGCTGGATTTGCTGTGGCGACCCCAGGAGTGTCTTTGGCGAATAGCGCTAAGACATTGATATCAGGATATGATTTATTTGGCAATAAGGCAATTGCGATTGATTATTGTCTATCAACTTTAGATTTAGCAACTTTTGGTGTCGGTCAATATTGTATTCCCGCATTTTGGAGCAATATCAACACAACGATTGATCTTACAACAACTCTAATTTCAACCATAAGAACAATTAACACTGAATATGAAAAAAACAAATAAGAAAATTATAATTTTTTGTATATCATTTATTCTGAATGTTTTTATACTTGTTATAATAAGTCACTTTTGTGAAGGGAAAAATAATACACCACCTATGGATTGGGGGCAAATCAAAGGAGCAATGTGGTATATTATACTAACCTCATTCGTTGGTTCGTTGATTATAACATACAAATTACTTCGTGAAAAATGAAAGAAGTTATTATAGGTTATAATGACTACAGGTAAAAGTTTAACTGAAAATATTTTTGATTGACAATGTATAGTCGCATCTTTTATTATTGGTATGTATTACTTAAAAAGACTAAGAATGGTACTGGTGTCTTTTCTGCGACTTGTTATGCCTCGTTAACTGTCCTACTTCATATTTTATTGGTGGTAGGAGTGATAAAGTCAGTATGTCATATTGATTTAACAAATTATCTGTCATGTGAGGGCATGGTAAGATTGGGTAGATATCAGTATCTGCCATTCTTAATTGTTGTTTTTGCGGTTTGTTATGCTTACTTTAAGATTAGATTTTTTAATATACAAAAGAAATTTTCTAAATATACAGATATTATTGAGGTCGTGGTGATGAATTTTATTACACCTAATAACAGATATTGGGTCGCAGGTTTATACAGGTAGAGGTTTAACAGAAAATGTATTTGATTGATAATGTACGGTAAATTATTTTATTATTTCTACAAACTTTATGGAATCACTCCTAATGGGAAGTTGTATGGCAATTCAGTCTTTTTCGCAAGTCAATTGACTCTATTGTTGGTACTTTTTCATTTGGGGATGATAAACTGCATACTATGCATCCCGTTATTTGATATCAATTTATTCTCGTTTATCAGGATTTCTGGGCCATACTTAATAAGGAAATTTAAACTATTGCCGTTCTTTATACTCTTGTCTTTATTTTTCTATGCCTATTTCAAGTTGCGTTTTCCTAAAATAAAGCAGAAGTTCTCTGTATTCACCGATAAAGATATTCTATGCTGGAAGAACCATGTCTTTGTTATACTAATTACACTAATACCACTTGTGGTAAGTATTATATTATCACGGTAAGGTCACGGAACTCCACACGGGGTTCCGTTTTTTTGTAACATAGCTAATATCTGTAAACTTCCCTAAGGCATGGCTCCTTGCTCATGTCATTAGGGTTGGTGCCGGGCTGCCCTTGCGGCACATCAAGGCCTAATGCGCTGAAGATATTGGTCCAGAAGGCTGGCATGTTGCCGTTAGGGTCAAGGAAATTCATAGGTCTGGCGGTGAATATATGTGAGCCGTCAGGGCGTAGGAAACACTCATAAACAAGCTCTGAGCAATACTTCTTACCAGGGGTGGGCATGAATGTCCAGTTATAGCCCTGTCCAAGGCACTCCTTTACACGCTGGACTGAAAGTTCCATTGGAATATCCTCTGTTATGCGCTTTATAACAGCAGCCACACCTCTGTTTTCCCTGCGTAGTGGTTTTATGTACTCATAGTACGGAGTCTCTGACACTCCGTGTTTGGCTGTGGCTTCTATAACGCTGGCAACGCCGTCATCCACGGCTATTACGGCCACGTGTACAAACTGCAGCTCGTCTGTCTGCGCTGTGGCTGTGGCTATTGCGTCTGAGAATTCAGACTCATCGGTGGTAAGAAATATAAGGTCTCCGTTACATGGAACGTAAGCCTCTGTGATTACGGAGGTCTCTTCAACTCCGGATGGGGTGCAGCTAACTGCTACAAAGACAACTGCAAAATATAATAATAGGACTGCTTTTCTCATGATTGTGCATTGATTTTTATCTTACATGGTGCGCAAAATTAATAATAAGTCCCAATTTTTGTAACATGATTGTATAAAAAATGCTCATGTATGTTAAAATATTTAACACTATCTTAAATTCAGGCACTATCTATTTCGTTGTAATTTTGGAAAACAGCTGCCGGTGAAACCACAAGATATTACCTGCCAAATTATGAGGAGGTGATAACCCCGCTTGGCGCATTTGAGAA
>ONBO01000014.1:0-21950 GCA_900316125.1 uncultured Bacteroidales bacterium
AGCAACAAGTTGAACTTCACACTTCTTGGTGACCCTGCCATAAAGCTCCACTACCCTACACATCGTGTAATAACAGATGAGATTAACGGCGTGGACCCGTCTGAGGGGCTTATGCAGGCTCTTGGCATAGTTACTCTAAACGGGCATATTGAAGACCTAAACGGCAATTTCCTGAATGATTACAACGGCACCCTTAGTATTGTGGTTTATGACAAAGAGGAGGTTATGTCAACTAAAGGGCAGACTGGCGCGCCTTTTGAGTACAAAGACTACCCTAACAAGCTCTTTGCTGGAAATGTGACTGTGGAGAACGGTGAGTTCACCACTACGTTCATGGTGCCTAAGGATATTAGCTACCGCTACGGCAACGGCAAGATTGAGTATTACCTATGGCAGGATGAAGCACCTGACAATGACGGCTTTGGCCATAACATGGAGTTCACGATAGGCGGCTCTGACCCTGAAGCCGTACCTTCTGAGGAGGGGCCTGACATGCGCATATACATGAACTCCCCTGAGTTTGTGAGCGGTGACAAGGTTAATGAGTCTCCTGTGTTCTACGCTCACCTATATGACAAGTTTGGCATCAATGTGGTGGGTGCCGGCATAGGCCACGATATCACCGCCACCCTAAACAACAACACCGCAAAGACTTACGTACTGAACGACTACTACACAGCCACTCTAAATGACTACAAGAGCGGCATTGTGAAATATCAGTTCCATGACCTGCCTTTGGGCACCTACAAACTTGACTTCAAGGCATGGAACCTGCAAAACGTGTCATCTGGTGCGTCAATTACATTTACTGTTGACGGCAAGACAGGGGCTGACATTGAGGATTTCTCCATTTATCCTAACCCCGCCACCACCAGAACCACGCTCAGCCTGCGTCACAACAGGCCTGAGGTGCCTATTAGCGTAACATTCCGTGTCTATGACATTCTCTGGCGGGAGTACTGGGAGACCACGGTTACAGAGAGCACAGACGGCACGTACAAGGCTGAATGGGACTTGACAGGCAAATTTGGGAACATGGTATCAGGCGTGTACTACGTAAGGGCCATTATCACCACTTCCAATGGTGTTTTCACACATAAAGTGCAAAAGATTATTATAAAAACACAATAATTCTAAAAAAAGTGCGTTATCTTTGTAGCCGTTTTTTGAAAATGTAAAAAATTTTAACAGATGAAAAACAAGATTACTATCGCACTTGTAGCGCTTATCACACTTCCACTGGGCGTTTTAGCTCAAAACGATGAAACACCGGTAGAGGTGTTTGCGCCTATCACAACAGGTGTATCATTCTTAACAGTAGCTCCTGATGCACGTGGAGGCGGTATGGGTGACGTAGGTGGAGCCACCACCCCTGATGAGAACTCTCAATACTGGAACCCTTCAAAATACGCATTCATTAACGGTGTAGGCGGTGCCACTGTATCATACGTACCTTGGCTCAGAAAGATAGTTTCTGACATTGACCTTGTATCAGCCTCTGGTTTCTACAAAATCAAGGACGTGCAGACAGTAGCCATGTCATTCCGCTTCTTCTCAATAGGTAAGGTGCTTGTAAAGAAGAGCGCAGATGACACCCCTCTTGAGGTTAAGCCCTACGACCTTGCTCTTGACGCATCATACTCACGTATCCTTGCCAAGGGTTTCTCAATGGGCGTGGCGCTACGCTTTATTTGGTCAGACCTTAGCGGTGGTTCTACAGTGCATGATGAGCAGTATCTTACTCCAGGTTGGAGTATCGCCGCCGATATTTCCGGTTTCTACACCAAGGATGTGAACTTTGCATGGGGCAAGGGCTGCGGCTCATTTGGTTTCAACATTTCAAACATTGGTAAGAAGATTGACTACGGCAATGGTGACAGCCGCTCATCAGCGTTCATTCCTGCAAACCTGCGTTTAGGCGGCAGCTTCAAGATGCCTTTTGACCAGTACAACCACCTCTCTCTCAACGTGGATATCAACAAACTGCTGGTTCCTGCAAGACCTGTACAGGGTGAAGGTGAGACACAGGAGGAGTATACCGCACGTCTTAACGAGTACTACGATATGGACCCTATAACAGGTATTTTCAGATCTTTTGCTGATATGCCTGACAACAGCAAGTTTGACTTTGGCTACAAAATCAAGCAGCTGAACTTCTCTATAGGTCTGGAGTATGACTATAAGAACATGTTCCTGGCCCGTATAGGTTACTACAATGAGAGCAAGCTGAACGGCAACAGAAAGTATGTTACATTTGGTGCCGGATTCCGCCTCAATGTGGTGGTGCTTGACGTGGCTTACGTACTCTCTGTAGCCAAGAACAACCCTCTGGACCAGACACTTAGATTCACACTCGGATTCAATATGGCAGGTCTCAAGAAACTTGCCTCAAATGACCGCAACGAAGAGGGTCTATGAAAATAAAGATTGGTCTAGGCTATGATGTTCACCAGTTTGCCGAGGGGCGCGACCTTTGGCTTGGCGGCATTAAGATAGACCATACAAAAGGCCTTTTAGGCCATTCAGACGCCGATGTTCTCATACACGCTATATGCGACGCCCTACTGGGCGCCGCATCGCTGCGTGATATAGGCTACAACTTCCCTGACACAGACAACGCCTACAAGAACATTGACAGCAAAATTCTGCTAAAGCGCACCATTGACCTTGTGCGCTCCAAGGGCTGGGAACTCTCAAACATAGACGCCACCGTGTGCGCCCAGGAGCCCAGGCTCAACCCCCACATAGAGAATATGCGCACTTGCCTTGCCTCCGTACTTGGCGTGGACGTGGATGACGTATCCATAAAGGCCACCACCACAGAGCATCTCGGCTTTGTAGGCCGCAAAGAAGGCATTGCTGCGTACGCAACAGCTTTATTAGTTAAAAGTTAAAAGTTAAAAGTTGAAAATTGAAGATTTGCTTTTAACTTTCAACTTTCAACTTTCAATTTTCAATTATTTTGTATTAACTTTGCACGTTTTTAGTAAACTTGCAAATTATGAATATTTCATTCAACTGGCTTAAGAAGTATATTCTTCTTGACATGAATGCTGATGATACGGCTAAGAAGCTGACATCGCTGGGATTGGAAGTAGGAGTGGTTGAACCTATTGAGAGCATCAAGGGAGGCCTTGAAGGCTTGGTAGTGGCAAAGGTTGTGGAGTGCGAAAACCACCCTGATTCAGACCACCTGCACGTTACCAAGGTTGATAACGGGAGCGGAGAGCTGCTACAGGTTGTATGCGGTGCGCCTAACTGCCGCGCCGGCCTTAAGACAATAATGGCTACAATAGGCACCAAGCTCTATGACGGTGACAACTGCTTTACGATAAAGAAATCAAAACTGCGCGGCGTTGAATCCTACGGAATGTTATGCGCAGAAGATGAGATAGGCGTGGGCGCAAGCCATGACGGCATCATTGAACTGCCTGACGACGTACCTGTAGGCACCCCTGCCAAAGATTACTACAAGATTGAGAATGACACCCTTATTGAGGTAGACATAACCCCTAACCGTGCTGACGCCATATCACACCTTGGCGTGGCTCGTGACCTTGCCGCAGCACTGAACCTTAAGCTTCTCCGCCCAAGCGTGGATGCCTTCAAGGTTGACAATGAGAATTTGAAAATTGGCGTAAATGTAGCAAACTCGGAGGCTTGCCCACGCTATACTGGCGTGACCATGACAGGCATCACCGTAAAAGAGTCACCAGAATGGCTGAAGAACCGTCTCACATCAATAGGCCAGCGCCCAATCAACAACGTGGTTGACGTTACCAACTTTATACTGCATGAGCTGGGCCAGCCGCTTCACGCATTTGACGCAGACAAGATTAAAGGCGGTGAGATTAACGTACGTACACTGCCCGCAGGTACAAAATTCACAACTCTTGACGGTGTGGAGCGTGAGCTTTCTGACTCTGACCTTATGATTTGTAACAAGGAGGAGGGAATGTGTATAGCAGGTGTGTTCGGTGGACTGGACTCAGGCGTAAAAGAGGGCACCACAAGCATATTCATAGAGAGCGCATACTTCAACCCTGTATGGGTTAGAAAGACAGCACGCCGCCACGGACTTAATACAGATGCCTCATTCCGCTATGAGCGTGGCTGTGACCCTAATATTGCCATATACGCCCTCAAGCGTGCCGCACTCCTGATTAAGGAGGTTGCAGGCGGTGAAGTCTCAAGCCAGATTACAGACATCTACCCCACCCCTATTGAAGACTTTAAGGTAGAAGTAACATACAAGAAAATTAATGACCTTATTGGCAAGGAGATTCCTAAAGACACCATTAAAAGCATACTCAACGGCTTGGAGATAAAGATTGCAAAGGAGGAGAATGAAACACTTTCTCTACTTGTACCTCCCTACCGTGTGGATGTTAAACGTGATGTGGATGTTATAGAGGACATCCTGCGAGTTTACGGTTACAACAACATTTTGCCAGGTGAGAGCGTAAAATCATCAATAAGCTACTCTCACGTGCCAGACAGTTACAAGTTGCAAAACAATGTATCACGCCACCTTACAGGAGCAGGATTCAGTGAAATTCTAAATAATTCACTAACTAAGCTTTCATACTATAACGGACTCACATCATATCCTGCAGAAAATGCAGTGCGCATAATGAATCCGCTTGGAAGTGACCTTAGCGTTATGCGCCAGACACTGCTCTTTGGCGGACTTGAGAGCATAGCACGTAACCGTAACCGCAAGCGCACAAACCTCAAATTCTATGAGTTTGGAGAGTGCTACCACTATAACAGCGCCAAGGCAGGCGGTGAGAACCCTCTTGCAGCCTACTCAGAGGAGCTGCACTTGGGCATCTGGCTTAGCGGTAACCGCTATGAGCCATCATGGACTGACGCAGAGCGTCCGCTCACATTCTTTGACCTGAAGGCTCACGTAATTAACGTACTGCGCCGCATAGGCATACAGGAGAGCACATACGTGACCAAGACTATAGAGAATGACATCTACTCACAGGCCATCTGCTTTGAGACAAGGACAGGCGCACAACTTGCCATGCTTGGCATTATTTCAAAGAAGCAGCTCAAGGCATTTGACATTGACGCCGATGTGTTCTATGCAGACCTCTTCTGGGACAAGATTCTGCGCCAGATAAAGAGTGACGCCATAACATACGCTGACCTTCCTAAGTATCCGGAGGTTAAGCGTGACCTGGCTCTGCTGCTTGACAAGAGCGTGGAGTTTGAGCAGATTGAGAACCTTGCATTCCAGACAGAGCGCAAGCTGCTCAAGCGTGTGGTTCTGTTTGACGTATATGAAGGCAAAGGCATAGAAGAGGGCAAGAAGTCATACGCAGTGAACTTCACTCTGCAGGATACAGAGAAAACCCTTGAAGACCGCCAGATAGACAACGTAATGAGCCGTCTGATAAAAGCGTTCACAGAAAAGCTTAATGCTACAATCAGATAACTCACGTCATGCTGAACGTAGTGACGAGTTGATGAGGGCTCGTCCCGAATAAGCATCTCGCAATTCACCGATTAACCGATTAAACATAGTAATATGGGAAGAGCATTTGAATACAGAAAAGCTACAAAGCTGAAACGCTGGGGAAACATGGCCCGCGTATTTACAAAACTTGGTAAGCAGATAACCATAGCCGCACGTGAAGGCGGTGGTGACCCTGACACAAACCCACGTCTGCGTGTACTCTGCCAGCAGGCCAAGAAAGAGAACATGCCTAAGGAGAACGTGGAAAGAGCCATTAAAAAAGCCTTTTCAAAGGATGAGGCAGGCTATAAGGAGATTAACTATGAAGGATACGGCCCTCACGGCATAGCCATATTTGTAGAGACCGCTACAGATAACAATATGCGTACAGTGGCAAACATCCGCAGCTACTTTACAAAGCACGGCGGTTCACTTGGCACACAGGGCTGCCTCCAGTTCCTCTTTGACCACAAGTGCGTGTTTAACGTAGCACCAAAAGACGGAGTATCTATGGAGGACCTTGAGCTTGAGCTTATTGACTACGGCGTAGAGGAGATAGACACAGACGAGAACGGCAACCTCATTATCTGCGGTGACTTCCAGAGCAACTCAGAGATTCAGAAATATCTTGAGGATAACGGCTTTGAGATTAACAGCGCAGAGTTTGAGCGTGTTCCTAATGACTACAAGACACTCACCGCTGATGAGCGCGCCTCAGTTCAGAAACTCATTGACAAGATAGAAGAGGACGAGGACGTTCAGAACGTCTACACCAATATGGCCCCAGAAGAGTAGGAATGAATTCTAACTCTCAACTCTCAACTCTCAATTCTCAATTGATTTTGGGAATAGACCCTGGAACCACAGTTATGGGTGCCGCACTGCTTGAGGTAACAAATGGCAATGCGGCACTCAAAGCTATGACCACCCTCAGTTTCAAGGATTGCGCAGACCACTACCAGAAACTTGCAAAAATAGAGAAATTTGTAAGTGAGGTTATAGAGGCTTACAAGCCTGACGCACTTGCTATAGAGTCTCCGTTTTTTGGGAAGAACGTGCAGTCCATGTTAAAGTTAGGCAGGGCGCAGGGAGTTGCCATCGCCGTGGCTGTTAACAAGGGACTTAACGTACATGAATACTCCCCTCTTAAAATCAAAATGGCTATTACAGGCAACGGAGCCTCCAGCAAAGAGCAGGTTGCCGGAATGCTAAAACGCTTCTTACACATAGACGCTGACCGTATGCAGGTTAAACTTGACGCCACCGATGCCCTTGCCGCAGCCTACTGCCACTACCTGCAGCTGCGCGTGCCCACATCCACCGCCACCCACTACAAAAGCTGGAAGGAGTTCACCACCAAAAACTCTGAGAGGGTGAAATAATCAGGTTAGTCGTTATTCTTAGGGGACGGATTCCTGTATATTGTATAAGTGACACTTGATCCATCTGATGCCTTGACATTAACATGCCCCTCATCTTTTGTATCAGATAAATTGGGTTCGTGCGTTACATTTATCAATTCCCACGGCACCGAATTTATTACAAATGGTCCCTTAATAATTTCATATTTCAACCAATCCCTATCTGTTGTAACTGAATACTCACAATTGGTGTATACATATATTTCATAAAAGTATACATCTGACATATCCCAGTTGACAGCTTCAAACCATGAAGCACCGTTTTTTACGCATCTTACGCTATGGTACGCACCAATAAGATGTTCCTTTGAGTATGGAAATCCATCCTTATCATATTTTACCCATTGTACCTGCGAAACATCTATCATAAAAGTGGCATTCAACCCAACATCAACTACATTCTTTCCGTTATACCAACCTGAAGGAAGAAGATTAAAAGAATACAAAT
The DNA here is from genome assembly GCA_900316125.1 of uncultured Bacteroidales bacterium. Lineage (GTDB taxonomy): Bacteria > Bacteroidota > Bacteroidia > Bacteroidales > Paludibacteraceae > Enterocola. Next base: position 7,337 of record ONBO01000014.1, read on the forward strand.
CATCACCTCTCTTTAATTTATCATCACACGCATACCAGCCTTCAACAGATTTTAACTTTTTGGCTCCATATCCATCATCGCCGGAAGCTGAAAAATTATCATAAATAGATGCATTCCCCGACCCGTAATTTACAAGTGTGGAAAGTTCATAAGATGTTGGTATATGCCATCCGTTGGGGCAAATAGATTGGATATTTTTAGAGTTAGAGTCTTTAGGTTTTATGTAGTCCTGATCATATAAATAACCAAACTTACTAACCTGTTCATCTGTAAGATTGACGCAATCAACATCACCCCATAAACTTCTGTTCCTGGCATCAACGTATTTTATTTTCTCTCCTGCTTTCTCACTCTGAGTATCGTAGGTGTCACACCTCATATTTTCAGCCATCCACGTTTGACCACCTACTGTTATAACTTTATACTTATTACCACACACGTCTGTAACCATTCCGTCAATTATAACACCAGAGTCAGGCTCCTTATCATGTGACGTACATGAAACAACTATACCCGCCAATATAGCAGCAAAAAAATATAGGCTAAGTCTCTTCATATAATTTGAATTTTATTTTACAGACAGACGATGAATACTTATAGTGGTCATAACTACATTAGCAGCTGAAAATGTAACCAACGCCACATCATCAACATCTGTATTGTTTGCGTCAACGCTAAGAATAATCTGGCTGTTAAATGGTTGACTTATATTAAGTTCAGAACCACTTTTTGTTTCACACGCAACCCAGTCTTTGTTAGATTCTGCGACACACAAATAATTGGAACCCACATTAATTTTTATTTCAAAATCTCCTTTTACTTCATAGTACCGGTTCTCATTTATGTTAGTAAGAAACCAGAGAGAACCATCTTTGATACATCTAACGCTATGATACGCACCCCCTACAGCCTTAAAACTGGTACATTCATCAGAATCATAAGCAAACGCAAGTTCACAAAATTCATTTCCACCATAATTGGTATTTGATACAAATACAGATGAGCATGTTTTACCAACATTCGCTACTTTTCCATCAAGGTCTATATAACCTATTGGCAATACATTAAACGAATAATAATCAGTCCCATTTTTATATTTTTCATCACAAGAATACCACCCATCTTTTGATTTTAACCTCTTTGCCCCATGAGAATCATTATTAAAGAAATTTGACGTCTTGTCTGAACCATAATTGAGAAGTGTTGTCCACTCATTTCTATCTGGTATATGCCATCCGTTGGGGCATATTGATTGAGGTGCATAGATGCTTCCTGGATAATATAAAACGTAACGATAACCGAATTTACTAACCTGTTCATCTGTAAGATTGACACAATCAACATCTTTCCACAAACTTCTATCACCCACATTTATGTATTGTATTTTCTCTCCTGGCTTTTCACTCTGAGTATCGTAGGTATCACACCTCATATTTTCAGCCATCCACGTCTGACCTCCAATTTCAACAACCCTATATTTATTGCCACACACATCAGTAACATACGCATCTGTGTCTGGCACATCTGTAGCCGGTTCATCTTTCTTATTACAAGATGTTAAAAGACAAACAGAAATAAAAAACAAAACAGTAGATATGTCTATAGCTCTTTTCATTTTTAAGAAATTTAAATTTACTGCACCTGCCCCCACATAAGTTTGGTGCGGAGTGTGTGGAAATAGGTGTGGCCTTTGCGCCAAGCCACAAGCACTGAGAAGGGAGCTTTGCGTATTGAGATTTTAGAGCCTATAGGGCAGCGGTAGGAGCGGCCGTCAAGAGAAACAATGCAATTTGAACTTCTACCCTCTATTTCCAGCTCTATAAGTTTGTCATCTGGTATTATTATAGGGCGCTGGTTTAGCGTGTGCGGTGATACTGGAGCAAGTATAATATCCTGGCTCTCAGGGTCAAGGATGGAGGCACCCACACTCATGGCGTATGCAGTGGAACCTGTAGGCGTGGATACTATGAGGCCGTCCGCCCTGTACGTACAGAGAAACTCCCCGTTTACATAGGCGTGGACTTTTATCATTGATGACGAATCTGTTTTCAGCACGGCTATCTCATTGAGAGCGGTGCATTTTCCTGGGTCAGTACACTCCCCTACTGGCTGCATCAGCAGCAGGGAGCGGCGCTCAGTGATAAAGCCCTCAGCAAGCACAGTCTCTATGGCTGACGATATTTCATCACCGCTTATATCCACAAGGAAGCCAAGATGACCGAGGTTTATGCCTAAGATTGGGATTTCAAGCGCACCCACAAACTGGGAGGTTTTCAAAAATGTGCCGTCACCGCCAAGGCTCAGCACCAAATCCATGCCCAGCAGACTCTTCTCTTCAAGCTCACTGCACTCAGCAAGAACATCAGGGACGTTCTTTTTCAAGAAACTATATACTTTGCTCTCAATATGTACGCTGATACCGTGTTTGCGCAGAGTGGTTATAAGCTCAGAGGCCGCATCGGCGAACCCAACTTTGTGAATACTGCCTGAAACAGCCACGTTTTTTATCTGTGAAAAACTTTCCGCCATATAATGTGTGTTGATAAACAATATATTCGTAACTTTGTGAGTTAATAATGCAAAGTAAGCAAATTTTCATGAGATGACAAAATTAAGCGTCAATATAAATAAGGTTGCCACTATCAGGAACGCCCGCGGAGGCAATGTGCCTAATGTGCTGCAGGTGGCTCTTGACTGTGAAAAATTTGGGGCTGAGGGCATTACAGTGCATCCAAGGCCAGATGAGCGCCATATCCGCTACAGCGATGTGCGAGAGCTCAAGCAACACCTCACCACTGAATTCAATATTGAGGGCTACCCTTGCCAGTCTTTCATAGACTTGGTGCTGGAGGTTAAGCCCACACAGGTCACACTGGTTCCAGACCCACCAGAGGCTCTCACCTCTAACGCAGGCTGGGACACAATTAAAAACAAAGAGTTTCTTACAGAAATTGTAAAGGAGTTCCAGAAGGCTGGCATACGCACATCCATATTCACAGACACACGACGTGAAATCATAGAGACCGCCGCCCTTACAGGCACTAACAGGATAGAGTTATATACTGAACCTTACGCATCGACGTACACTTCTGGCAGAGAATCTGCCGTAAAGCCATTTACAGAGGCTGCCAAGATAGCCGCCGCATGCGGTCTGGACGTTAATGCAGGTCACGACCTTAACCTTGACAATCTTGCATACTTTGCCGCAGAGGTTCAACCCCTTGCAGAAGTTTCAATAGGTCACGCCCTCATTTCAGACGCGCTCTATTTGGGGCTACGTGAGACTATAAAGCAATATTTAGAGCAATTACATAATTAATGACAAAAAGAATAATTTTATTATTATGAGGCGTCTCCACCCGCGGAGACGTATAGCGGGAGGGGCCCATAGGGTCACAGACCCGTATGGGAGGGCCGAAGCCCTTTACAAAAGGGCTGAGCCCGAATAATAAAAAATTATTCTTTTTAGGTTATAAATACAATAAATAACAAATATGTTTTTACAGATTCCAACAACACAGATTGCAGACACGCTGACCACCACAGCGTCAGAGGCTCCACAGGTGGTGGAGATGAACTATTTTGACATGGCAATGAAGGGCGGCCCTATCATTATGATTCCGCTCTTGATTCTCTCCATCATTGCGGTTTACATCTTCATTGAGAGACTTGTGACCATACGCAAGGCCTCCAAGGAGGACAAAGACTTCATGGACCGCATAAAGGACTATATAACAGACGGAAATATAGACTCAGCCACCAAACTGTGCCAGAAGACCAACACCCCGTCAGCCCGTATGATTGAAAAGGGAATATCGCGTCTGGGCAAGCCTATGAATGACGTGCTTGTGGCCATTGAGAACGTGGGCAACATAGAGACCAACAAGCTTGAGAAGGGCTTTAATATGCTTGCCACCATATCAGGCGGCGCCCCGATGCTTGGATTCCTTGGTACTGTGATGGGTATGGTGCAAGCCTTCTTTGATATGGCCAACGCCGGCAACAATGTGGACATCACCGTGCTATCAAACGGTATCTACACTGCCATGATTACCACTGTAGCAGGTCTGGTTGTGGGTATTGTGGCATACTTTGCATATAACTACCTTGTTTCAAAACTTGACAGCGTGGTGCAAAAGATGGAGCTCAAGACCATGGAGTTTATGGACCTTCTAAACGAACCTTTGCAGTAACATGGCTATAAAGAGAAGAAATAGGGTCAGTGCGTCATTCAGCATGTCATCAATGACTGACTTGGTGTTTCTGCTGCTGATTTTCTTTATGATAACATCAACAGTGGTGACCCCGAGCGCCATAAAGCTGCTACTTCCTAAGAGCAGCAGTCAGGCGGCGGCCAAACCCATAACAAGGGTTTTCATTGATGAGGGCATAAACTTCTACGTGGCCACAGGCAAGGAGAAGGAGCGTCAGGTGGAGTTTGAGGAGATAGAGCCTTTCCTGCAGAGCGTGGTGGCGGAGGAGCCTGAGATGTACATTGCGCTATACGCTGACGAGAGCGTACCCTACCGAGAGATTGTACGTGTGCTAAACATAGCTAACAAAAACAAATTCAAGTTGGTGATTGCCACCAGACCGTCAAGAGAGTGAACCAGACTATAAAGAAAAACGACAGTAAGATTGCAGGTGTGGTGGGCACAACCGCCGTGCATCTGCTGCTTCTGCTTGCCATTCTGTTTTATGGTCTGAGGACTGTGATTCCCACTGAGGAGGAGGGGCTTACGGTAAACTACGGCACATCTGACAGCGGCAGCGGGCTTTTTGAGCCAGCCCCCGTCAGCGATGTAGCAAAAGAGCTGGAGCAGGTTATTCCGCAGGAGGCTTCCGTACCTGACGTGTCAGCACCGTCACAGAATGAGCAGATTACCCAGGAGACAGAAGAGTCTCTTGAGGTGAAGAAACAGCGTGAAGAGGCCAAGCGCAAGGAGCGTGAACGCCTTGCAGAGGAGAAACGCAAGCGTGAGGAGCAGGCTCGAATAGAGCGTGAGCGCCGCGAACGCGAGGAGAAAATTAAGAAGGCCGCCTCAACTGCACAAAATGCGTTTAGCGGTACCGCAGGCAAGGGAACTGACACTGGTGCCACAAGTGAGGGTATAGCCGGAGGCACAGGCAACCAAGGCAAGACAGACGGCGTGGCAGACTCCAAAAATTACACTGGAGGAGGCACAGGCGCAAGCTCATACAGTTTGAACGGAAGAAGCATTGTGGGCTCAGTACCAAAGCCACAGTATCAGCAGAATGTGGAGGGAATTATAGTGGTTACCATTGAGGTGGACGCCACTGGCAAGGTTATCAGCGCCAGAGCAGGTGCTCAAGGCACCACCATTGGTGACGCCACACTGCGTAAGGCCGCTGAGCAGGCCGCTCTCAAAGCCAAGTTCAACCAGATTGGCGGCACCACCGTGCAGACTGGAACTATAACTTACAGATATAAACTTAATTAAACGGTGAACCGGTGATGCGGTGAATCGATTCAACGATTAACCGATTAAACGATTAAACAACTACTGACTATGGACCAACGATATATGATGCGCGGCGTTTCTGCATCCAAGGAGGATGTTCACAACGCCATTAAGAACATTGACAAGGGGCTTTACCCAAAAGCATTCTGCAAGATTATCCCTGATATTCTTGGCGGAGACCCTGAGTATTGCAACATTATGCATGCTGACGGTGCAGGTACTAAGTCATCTTTGGCTTATCTGTACTGGAAAGAGACAGGTGACCTTTCTGTTTGGAAAGGCATAGCTCAGGATGCACTGATAATGAACATCGATGACCTTATCTGCGTGGGTGCGGTTGACAACATCTTAGTTTCATCAACCATAGGGCGCAATAAACTGCTTGTGCCTGGAGAGGTTATCTCCGCCATAATTAATGGCACAGATGAGCTGCTTGCTGAGCTGCGTGAGATGGGCATTGGAGTCTACGCCACAGGCGGTGAGACTGCCGATGTGGGAGACCTTGTGCGCACCATTATTGTGGACAGCACTGTTACATGCCGCATGAAGCGCAGCGATGTTATTAACAACGCAAATATTAAGGAGGGCGATGTTATAGTGGGTCTGGCCTCTTACGGCAAGGCTACGTATGAAAAGGAGTACAATGGCGGCATGGGCAGCAACGGTCTGACATCGGCGCGCCATGATGTATTCTCAAAATATTTAGCACAGAAATATCCGGAAAGCTATGACGCAGCTGTGCCTGAGGAGCTTGTTTATGCAGGCGGACTGAAACTTACTGATAGTGTGGAAGGCTCACCGCTTGACGCTGGCAAACTGGTACTCTCCCCTACCCGCACGTATGCACCTGTGGTTAAAAAGATGCTTGATGTTATGCGTTCAGACATTCATGGCATGGTTCACTGCTCCGGCGGCGCACAAACTAAGGTTTTACATTTTGTAGAGAATGTCCACGTTATAAAAGACAACTTGTTTCCAATTCCGCCACTATTCCGCACCATAAAGGAGCAAAGCGGCACAGACTGGTCAGAAATGTACAAGGTGTTTAACATGGGACACCGTCTTGAGGTGTATCTTGACGCCGCAAACGCAGAGAAAGTTATTGAGATTTCAAAATCATTTGGCATTGACGCTCAGATTATTGGCCGTGTAGAGGCATCTGACCACACACATCTTACAATAAAGAGCGAGGCTGGAACTTTTGAGTATGAATAGTATTTTACAAAAAATAGAGGGGCTCTACAGCAAGTTTGAGGAGGTTTCAACACTGATAACCGACCCTGCTGTAATTGCTGACATGAAGCGCTTTGTGAAACTGAACAAGGAGTACAGTGACCTGGAGCAGATTGTGAAGGCTGGTAACCGCTATAAAACCCTTCTACAGCATATAGATGAGGCTAAGCAGCTTCTTGGAGAACAGGATGCTGACATGCGAGAGATGGCCAAGGCTGAACTTGCAGAGCTTGAGCCGCAAGTGGAGCCGCTTGAGGAGGAGATAAAACTACTTCTGCTGCCATCTGACCCTGAGGATGCCAAGGATGTGGTTATGGAGATACGTGGCGGCACAGGTGGTGATGAGGCTGCGATATTTGCCGGTGACCTTTTCAAAATGTACACAAAATTCTGTGAGAGCAAAGGCTGGAAGGTTGAGGTGTCATCTGTTAGTGAGGGTGCCAGCGGCGGCTTCAAGGAGATTGTTTTCAATGTGTCAGGTACAAATGTGTACGGCACGCTTAAATATGAGTCAGGTGTACACCGCGTTCAGCGTGTGCCGGAGACTGAGACTCAAGGCAGAGTCCACACATCGGCGGCCACAGTGGCTGTACTGCCTAAAGCTGATGAGTTTGACGTTCAGATAAATGAAGGCGAGATTAAATGGGATACATTCCGCAGTAGCGGCGCCGGAGGTCAGAACGTTAACAAGGTGGAGTCTGGCGTACGCTTGCGCTATATGTGGAAAAATCCAGTGACCAATGTGGTTGAGGAGATTCTTATTGAGTGTACTGAGACTCGTGACCAGCCTAAGAACCGTGAGCGCGCACTGTCACGTCTGCGCACCATGATTTATGACCGTGAGCATCAGAAATACATTGATGACATAGCGGCGCGCCGTAAGACCATGGTCTCCACAGGTGACCGTAGCGCCAAGATACGCACCTACAACTATCCGCAGGGGCGAATCACAGACCATCGCATAGGCTACACAATCTATAACCTGCAAGCCTTTATGAACGGCGATATACAAGATTGCATTGATCATCTTATAGTGGCTGAAAATGCAGAGAGAATGAAAGAGAGTGAATTATAATTACGATGAATCGGTGATGCGGTGAATCGGTGATACGTTTAATCGATTAAACGAAGATACAGATGAACAGAACAGAATTATTTGAAAACATTAAGAGGAAGAAGAGTTTCCTTTGTGTGGGACTTGACACTGACATAAACAAGATTCCCGAGTTCCTTTTTGATGAGGACGACGCAATGTTCCGTTTTAACAAGGCAATTATTGATGCCACGGCAGATCTCTGCATCGCCTACAAGCCTAACCTTGCCTTTTACGAAAGCATGGGCCTTGAAGGCTGGGATGTGCTGGACCGTACTGTGGAATACATACGCAAAAACTATCCTGACCAATTTATCATCGCCGATGCCAAGCGCGGAGATATAGGAAACACCTCTGCCATGTACGCCCGCACATTCTTTGGCAACATGGATTTTGACAGCGTCACTGTGGCTCCATATATGGGAGAGGACAGCGTATCGCCGTTCCTTACATACGAAGGCAAATGGGTGACATTGCTGGCGCTTACATCAAACAAGGGAGCCTACGATTTCCAGTTCACAGAGGATAAGGAGAGCGGCGAGCGCCTGTTTGAGAAGGTTCTTAAAACGTCTCTTAAATGGGGAAATAAAGACAACATGATGTATGTAGTGGGCGCCACTAAGGCTGAGATGCTTGCTGACATACGTAAGATTATACCAGACAGCTTCCTGCTTGTACCAGGTGTTGGCGCACAGGGAGGTAGCCTGCAGGAGGTTGCAAAGCACGGCCTCAACAGTGAGTGCGGCCTTATAGTAAACTCCTCACGTGCAATTATATACGCAGACAGCACAGAAAACTTTGCCGCCGCAGCCCGTGAATCAGCTAAGAAGGTACAGGCTGAAATGGAGGATATTCTTACCAGTGCCAAGCTTATTTAATGAAAAACAAAAAGAAAATAATAAACGACCCCGTCTTCGGGTTCATCACACTGCCCAGTGAGTTCATCTATGACCTCCTGCAGCACCCTTACGTACACCGTCTGACCAGAATCAAGCAGCTTGGGCTGACATCGTACGTATACCCAGGCACACAGCATACAAGATTCCAGCACTCACTAGGAGCGCTGCACCTTATGACTGAGGCGGTGACCACCCTGCGCAAGAAAGGCAACGAAATCACTGACGCTGAGGCGGATGCAGTGTACGCCGCCATCCTGCTGCATGACATAGGTCACGGGCCGTTCTCACATACATTAGAGGATTTCTTCTTTGACGGTATCAGCCATGAAGAGGTGGGGCTTGCCATAATAAAGCAGATGAACACGGAGTTTGAAGGCAGGCTTGACACCACCATTGAGATTCTTCAAAACACCTACCCCAAACACTTTCTGCATGAGCTTGTATCGGGGCAGCTGGACATGGACCGTCTTGACTATCTGCGCCGTGACAGTTTCTTCTCAGGTGTTTCAGAGGGCAACATAGGCTCTGCGCGCATTATAAAGATGCTCAACATAAAGGACGGCAAGCTTGTGGTGGAGGCCAAGGGCATATACTCAATAGAGAACTTCCTTATGACCCGCCGCCTTATGTACTGGCAGGTTTACTATCACAAGACAGTGTTTGCGTCAGACATCATGGTTTATCAGACACTTAAGAGAGCCCGATACGTTGAGCGTAACGGCGGAGACCTGCAGGCCACCCCTTCTCTTAAATACTTCCTGAAAGAGCCGGCCAGAAAGATTACTCCTGAGGCATTGGAAAAATTCCGGACTATTGATGACAGCGATGTGTGGGTTGCACTTAAGACTTGGTGTAATAGCTCCGACAAGGTTCTAGCCATGCTCTCAGACGGTATTGTGAACCGCCATCTGTTCCACATTGAGATATCAAACACTCCGTTTGACAAGAGTATTGTAGAGCAAAAGACAGAGGCGCTTTGCAACGCCTACGACATAAGCAGGAGTGATGCGGAGTACCTTATCGTTGAAAACAAAGTATCTAACCACATGTATAACGGCGGTGAGACTGCCATTGACATCCTCTACGGCAACGGCACCACAAAAAGCATCGCCGAAGCCTCAGACATGTTTGACGTAAGCGTACTGGAAAGGAAGATTACCAAATATTATCTAAGTTACTACAAAATTGAGAATTGAGAGTTGAGAGTTACAATTTTCAACTTTCAACTTTTAATTTTCAACTTTTTATTATACCTTTGTAATTGGTAATCGTCTAACAATTGTGAATTATCATTTAAATAACCAACATAATTATGAAAAAAACATTAACAACTCTTCTTTCACTTGTCCTGTTCACAGGGCTGTGCTTTGGCCAGTTCAGCTTTAACAGAGCAGTGAACGCTGCCTCCAGCGCAGCAAACAGTGCCAAGTCAGCAGCAAACAGTGCAAAATCTTCAAGCAGCTCTTCAAACTCATCAGCAAAGAGCAGCAACAGCAAAGAGAACAAAGGAACAGTATACTACTGTAACGCAGCCACTGGCAGCAACCGTAATGACGGTAAAAGCGCATCTACTGCATTCAAAGAGATTCAGAAACTTATCAACTCTGACTTTGTAAAGGACGGCGATATTATCCGCGTGGCAGAGGGCAACTATCTTGGTTACATGAACCAAGGTTTTATTGAGGTTACAAAATATGTAACTGTGCAGGGTGGCTGGAGCAGCGACTTCTCTTCATGGGATCCTGTAAAGTATCAGACTATGATTCAGCCAACCGCTGAGCAGAAAGGCACAAACGGCAGCAAGGCTCTTCTCTCTCTCAAACCTACCACACCTAACCAGAACGGTCTTATGATTATAGACGGTTTCATACTTGACATGGGTATGGAGAATGACTATATGAGAGCAGATCCAAAGGATGAGCGTACCGGCACATGTGAGGGTTGCGAAACCGGCCGTCTTATGGACGAGCAGAGTCCTTCTCACTGCGGTATAAACGGAGGCTACTCTAACTTCTCTGGCAAGCTTATCATCCGCAACTGCGTTATCATGAACTGCAACAACTATGGTATCCAGATGGCTAATAACGGTGGTCATTGGGAGATTTACAATAACGTATTTGTAGCAAACCGCTATGCAGCATGTGAAATCCGCGGTGCAAAGGCAACTCCAGACGGTATCACACTTGATTTCCACCACAATACAGTACTCTTCTCTTGGTGCCGCACCAAAGTTATGGAGGATATGGGTTACGGTTTCCGCTTCATGAACGGTTTGCAGCAGGAGGATGTTCACCACAATATTTTTGGCTGCAACAACTACGGTGCTATAGACAACTGCCGCTATGATTCAAACAAGGCTGTAGAGGCTGCTAAAATCCAGAACGTAGAGAACAACCTCTTCTTTATGAATAACGCCGATATGGTACTCCCTGCAGTAGGTGGTGGCAAGTGGCTAATGGTTAAGAATGACCAGTTTGAGGATGTTGACCGCATCAAAGGTTATGAGGGCAACAAAGACCTTCCAACAAACAGCAAGCTCCTCAAGCTTATCAACCAGCCTCAGCTTAAGGGTTATGCGAACCTCAAGATTAAGAGCAACACCAGCTATGACCCTAACTCAGCACAGAACCAGTTCCGTTCAGCCATAGGCGCTAACCAAGTGGGTACAGAGACTGTACGTGTTTCAATGTACGGCAACCGCTACCCTGTAGCTGACGCTATATCACTCTTTGGAGCTGAGCCAGGCTATGGCGCACAGACTCCTGTTAAATAATGGTGAATCGGTGAACTGGTCAATCGGTTAACCGATTAAACGATTCCACGATTCAACAAGAAAAAGCTGGCCCCACAAGGGTCGGCTTTTTTCTTTAACATTATTTAAGTTTAGCGCGCCCAAAAACACCGCCAATAAATCCATAAATACGGCAAAATGTGTTATCTTTGCAAATTGTATATATTAACACAACTATAGCATGGAATTTTCTGCACGACAACTCGCTCTGCTCCTAAATGGTGAGGTTGAGGGTGACGAGAATGTAAAAGTAAGCACTTACTCCAAGATTGAGGAAGGCAAACCAGGAACCATCTCTTTCCTGTCTAATCCAAAGTATGAGCAGTACATTTACACCACCGATGCCAGCATAGTACTGGTGAATAGGGATTTTATGCCTAAAGCGCCTATAAAGGCCACTCTGGTGCGAGTAAAAGACGCATACATGGCACTTGCCACCATGCTTAAGATTGTGGAGGAGAACCTCAAGAACGTAAAGAAGGGAATTGACAAGACTGCGCGCATATCAAAGAGCGCCAGAATTGGAAAAGACTGCTACATTGGCCCATTTGTTTACATTGGTGACAATGTTATCATTGGCGACAAGACTCAGATATATTCACACTGCGCCATAAATGACAACGCTATTATAGGCAGCAACAACATTATTTACAATTCAGTAGTGGTTTATCACCACTGCCAGATAGGTAACAACTGCATTATTCACGCCACCACAGTCATAGGTGCTGACGGATTTGGATTCGCACGTGATGAGAGCGGCGCATATATTAAGATGCCACAAAACGGCACTGTAATTATTGGTGATAACGTAGAGATTGGCGCCTCAACAACTATTGACCGAGGCAGTATGGGGGCAACCATCATTAGCAATGGCGTAAAACTTGACAACCAGATTCAGATTGCACACAACGTAGAAGTTGGAGAAAACACAGCCATGGCAGCAATGTCAGGCGTGGCAGGTTCTGCTAAAATAGGCAAAAACTGTATCTTAGCAGGCAAAGCCGGAGTGGTTGGTCACCTCTCACTTGCTGACAACACCACTGTAGCGGCATCAGCAAATGTAACCAAGAGCATAAAGAAAGAGGGCATGATAATGCACGGAGAGTTCGCCATACCAGTAGAACAGTCAAGACGCTGCATTGCTGCATATCGCAGACTGCCAGATATGGTGACTTCACTAAACGCGCTTGAAAAACAGGTAGCTGAGTTACAAGCCAAAATAGACCAACTAACTGCTAAATAATTTATTACGATGCAACAGCATACACTCAAGCAATCATTCACACTGGAGGGCAAAGGACTCCACACAGGTTTGAACATCACCGCTAAATTTTTACCCGCCGATGCAAACACCGGTATAAAATTCCGCCGTATAGACCTGCCTGGCGCACCTGAGGTTGAAGCTTTGGCAAGTAATGTGGGAGCAACCGAGCGCGGAACTGTGGTAAAAAAAGGAGATGCCATGGTAAGCACCATAGAGCATACAATGGCCGCCCTTATGGCAAGCGGTGTTGACAACTGCATCATAGAGGTTAACGCCCCTGAGGTGCCTATACTTGACGGAAGTGCTGTAATAATATACAATAGTATTGCCAAAGCCGGCATCGAGGCTCAGAACGCGGAGCGTAATTTCTACAAGATATCACGTCCGCAGAAATTCACATTCCCTAATGGTTCCGAGATAGACCTTGTACCTGCTGACAAGTTCAGCATAGCCTCCACTATTGACTTTAGCTCCCCTATCCTGCCTGAGCAGACAGCGGTGCTTGAAGACATGAAGGATTTTGGCAGTGAGATTGCATCTGCGCGCACATTTGTGTTTGTACGTGAGATAGCTCCTCTGCTCCAGCATAATCTCATTAAGGGCGGAGATCTTGATAACGCAATAGTTATTTATGACCTGCCAATGACTCAGGAGAGCATTGACAAACTTACAAATCTAATTGGTATTGAGCCAATAAAGGTTGACAGCCTTGGATACCTGAACCGCCGACCGCTCACCTGGGACAATGAGCCTGCTCGCCACAAACTGCTTGACATCATTGGAGATCTTGCTCTTGTGGGAATGCCTATTCTTGGCAAGGTTATAGCTTACAAGCCAGGCCACTCCGTTAACACACAGGTGGCAAAGGCACTTCTTGAACAGAAATAAAAACACTTAATATATGACACAAAACTACTCATTCGTTCATCCTAACGCTAAAATAGGAAAAGATGTTATCATTGACCCGTTTGTCTATATTGATGACAATGTGGAGATAGGTGACGGAACTCACCTTTTCTCTCACGCCACAGTGTTAAACGGCGCCAGAATAGGCAAAAAATGCCGCATATTCCCAGGAGCTGTGGTTGGTGGCATTCCACAGGATTTGAAGTTCCGTGGAGAGGAGACCACTGCTGTGGTAGGTGACAACACCACGATACGTGAGTGCGCCACTGTAAACAGAGGCACCGCATCAAAGGGCACCACCATTGTGGGCAGCAACTGCCTTATTATGGCCTACTCACACATAGCACATGACTGCGTAGTTGGAAATAATATAATTATTGGAAACGCCTCACAGATAGCCGGAGAGGTTGTTATTGATGACTGGGCAATACTTGGCGGAGGAAACCTTGTACACCAGTTCTGCCATATAGGCGCACACGTAATGCTTCAGGGCGGTTCACGCACTGGCAAGGATGTGCCGCCATACGTAACAGCAGGACGTGACCCTCTTGCCTTTGCAGGTATAAACCTTATAGGTCTCAGACGCCGCAACTTTACATCAGAGCAGATAGAGAGCATACAGAACTGCTACCGCGTTCTATATCAGTCTGCACTCAATGTAAGCCAGGCCATAGAGAAGATGGAGTCTGACCTGCCACAGTCTGCTGAAAGAGACTACATTCTATCATTCCTGAAAGGGGCAACCAGAGGCATTATCAGAGGATATCAGGATTAAATTTTTATGGAAGAAGAAGCAAAAAAATCGCTCAATTTTATTGAGGAGATTGTAGAGAAAGACATTCAGGAAGGTAAGGCAGGAGGAAGAATACAGACCCGCTTCCCGCCAGAGCCAAACGGATATATACACATCGGGCATGCCAAAGCCATCTGCATGGACTTCGGTGT